>DASQJV010000458.1:0-3562 GCA_035630855.1 Allosphingosinicella sp.
CATGGTCCCCCTCCCCTGCAAAAGCAGGGGAGGATTTATGAGGCGCCCGCTTGACTCCGTACCATGGTACGGGCGCTATAGGGTGATTCGCGCCGGGGCGATCCCCGCTCCGGCCCGACTGGAGTAAGACCATGACCAATCGTAAGAGCGGCTGCCGCTGCGAATCCTGCACCTGCCGGAACTGCGGCTGCAACTGAGCCCAGGCGCCCTTCCCCGCTCCGGCGGGGGAGGGCCTTTCGCGGGAGCCGATCCATGGCCGACATGACCATCGCCAGGCTCGCCGCCGCCGGCGGAGTGGGGGTGGAGACGATCCGTTACTATCAGCGCCGCGGGCTGCTCGCCGAGCCGCCCCGCGCCGGCGCCGTCCGCCGCTACGGCGCCTCCGACCTCCGCCGCCTCCTCTTCATCCGCCGGGCCCAGGCCGCCGGCTTCACCCTCGAGGAGATAGGCGAGCTGCTCGCCCTCGATTCGGGCCAGGACCGGGCCCGCGTCCGGGCCCTCGCCGCCGAGCGCCTCGCCGCGCTCGAGGCCAGGATCGCCGAGCTCGAGACCGCCCGCTCCGCCCTCACCCGCCTCGCCACCGCCTGCGCGGCGGGGACGAAGGGCCCCTGCCCGATCCTCGAAGCCTTCGAAGCCTGAGCTTCCGGTGCCCGCCCTCGGGCGGCGGGTCTGGTCGAGTTTTCAACGCAAAGACGCAAAGACGCAAAGATTCCGCGAAGCGGACCGACTCCCTCCGCCAACGACAGCGCCGTGTTCGCGGACGGGCTTCGAATGAGGTGGAGGGCTCCGCCCTCTTTGCGTCTTTGCGTCTTCGCGTTCAAAAAATTCCAGCCCGCACCGCGAACCCGGGCTGCCGCCGGAAGCCCGGCCCCCCTCACACCTCGTCGAAATACAAATGCCTCGGCCAGACGTCGCGGTCGCGCGCCGCCGCGATCTCCGCTTCCACCGCCTCGAGCTCGGCCTGCTCGGGCGGGTCGACGAGGAGAGGCAGGTCGCGGTCGTCAGGCTCCTCGAGGTCGATCTCGGGATGGGCGTCGGCGAAGTCGGCCCAATAGCGGCCGAGCAGGGCCCAGAGCTCCGCCATCCGGTCGAACCGCCCCCGCATCCATTCGAGCCGGGCCCTGGTCCGCGCCTCCGCCCGCTCCGCCGCCGCCGCGGCGGCCTCGATCGGGAGCCCGAGCGCGAGATGGTCGGCGATCCGGGCCCGCCGGAACTCCGCCCAGTCGGCCTCGGTCAGCCGGCTTTCGATCGTCATATCTCCTCTCCTCGTCCCGGGCGGCGGAGCCCGGCCCCTCTGCCCGATTCGCCGCGACCCCCCACAAAACATGCGTATTCCGAATTTGGAAGTTCTTTTTTTGTTCCGCCTCGGACGAGCCTTGCGCAGCGACGCCGGCGCGAAGCGCTGCCGGAGCAGCGCGAGGACTCGTCCCCGCGCGGCCGGGCGGTCGCGGAGCGAGCCGCTTCGACGTCACGGGCCGCCCCGTGACGCCGCCGCACGCCCGGTCTCCCTCAAGCCGCCCGGGCCCGGCCCTCCGTCTCCGCTTTCGCCGCCTTCTCCGCCTTGATCTCCGCCAGCCGAGCCGCGAGCTCGTCGAAAATGCCTTTGGCATCGCGCCGCGACTCGGCCTCCCGGGCCGCCATCTCGGCCCGCACCTCGGCCTCGATCTTCGGCCTCAGCTCCTTCTCGATCCGGGCCCTCATCACCTCTCCCTGGCGCCCGTATTTCTCCGGGTCGGAGGCCTGGAGGATCATCCGGAACACGGCTTCGGACCGCCTGCGCCTCGTCCCGACCACCTTGCCGTGGTGGATCACCTCCTCCTCGATCCCCGTCACCCCCCGCTCCCAGGCCAGCAGCTCGATCACCGCCCCCGCCTTCGACCGCGCCGCCGCGCAGAGCGAGCGGAACTCCGGATCCTTCTTCTCGTGCCGGTAGTAGGTCGTGGTCGAGATCCCCGCCTCCCGGCAGGCGTCCGCGACCGTCCCGTATTTCGCCAGCGCCTCATAGACCCGGGCTTTCCGCTCCGGAGTCAGCCCGTCCCGCCGATATCCCTTATGCCCCATGTTCCCACTCTCCTCGCGAGGCGAATCGCCCCGAGAGCATTAGAGCAGGAAAAATCCTATATTAATCCGACAAAGTGTCGCCCGGGCCGCGGATTTACATCCGCTTCGGAGGCAGTCCGGAGGCCTGACCGGGTTCAGGCCGACGCCCCTGGCCGGCCCCCGGCGTCCGGCGCGCAAGCCCTAGCGGGTCCCCGGAAACCCCCAGGTCGCCTGCTCCATCCGCTTCGCCGCCTCGTCCGGGTCGCGCAGGTCGCCGCCCACCGCCCCGTCCATATGGATCCACAGCACCGCCCCGCTGCGCAGGTCGACGAGCATCGAATTGGCCGAATGCGGGGGCAGCAGGAACGGGTGTCCAATGAACGCCCCGGCGATCCGCCCGGCCTTGTCGCCCGGCGTCGCATAGCCGTCGTGCATGGTGAAGAAGAGGCCGTAATCGGCCTCGCCATAAGCCGAGCTCAGCCTTGCGACGAGCTCGGCGCCGATCCCGTAATCGTAGCGCCCCTTCAGGCGCTTGAGGCCCTTGAGCGCCTGGGCGCCGTCGCCCGGCCTCGGAAAGGTCCCCGGCGGCACCTTGAACAGCCAGTCGCTGGTTCGGAAATTGACCGTCGAGCGCGCCTCGTCGAGCAGCGCCGAAGGCTCGTCGCACGCCCCGAAGCGAAGCTCTACCGCTTGCCCCACCGGCCCGGCCCGGAGCGCCGCCGCGAGATTGGCCCGGGCCCGCCCGACCCAGTCCGGCCGCAGCTTCTCCTCGTGCTTCGCATTGCGGGTGCCGACGAACAGGTCCGGGCAGGGCACCAGCACCGAGGGCCTGCTCCCGGCCGGAATCGAGAACCCCGGCCTGGTGAAATTGCCCGCGGCCCCCGCCGTCCCCGCAGCCAGCAGCAGCGCCGCCGCGGCCGCGACGCCTTTCGCCCAACCTCCCGAGATCATCGCCAGCCCCCCGTTCCGTGAAGCACGAGAGCATCGAAGCCCCGGCAAGGCAAGTCCGGCCTCCGCCGCAAAGCCGAACTCCGCATATCCGAACCCCGACATTGACAACCTCCCGCCCGGGCGGACTCTATCCCCCGAGGAGAAAGGCGATGGATGCCTCCCGCAAGAAGAAGCCGAAGCACCCCCCGCGGCCGCGCGCCGAGGAGTTCGACCTCGACGCCCTCCACGATCGCACGATGAAGCGCTTCCCCAAGATCATGGCCCGCCTTGGCGAGTGAGCCGCGCTGGCTTCACGCCTGGCACGTCACCCACCTCAACGCCCGTATCGTCGCCGACACCGGCCAGCCCCACTTCGTCCGAGACCGCGGGCTTCTTGAGGCCCCTGGCGTGGCCGCAAATGAGTGGGCTTTTGGATGAGGGGAAATAGTCCCGCGACAGCATGCTTTGGCTGGAGGGGTCATCCGGCATCCGTCGGGTAGTCGAGGGGCCTAAGACTCCGAGTCTGAGTAGCCGGACGGCAGCGACAACGCCCTTCCGAGCGGGCCGCACGAAGAGTCGGAAAGTGACCTCG
>DASQJV010000459.1:0-2387 GCA_035630855.1 Allosphingosinicella sp.
CCAGCATCGTCACGGCCGGGCTGGCGGAGGCCCAATGGGCCGAGCTCTCCGCCGCCAGCGTCTGGGCGAGGGTCTTGCCGCCGTTCATCAGATAGGAATTGGCGGGCAGGGCCGGAGCGCACGCCTTTGCGGCGCCTTCGAGCAGCGGCGGCAAAGCGAACAGGGTCATCGCCTCGACCTGGGCCTGGGTCAGGCAGGGACGTTGCGTCTGCTCGGAAGGGGCGGCGGCGAGCAGGGCGGCGATCAGGACGGTTTTCACTTAATCTTCCTCCGGGAGACGGACGGTGGCGATCGCCTGGGCGGCCATGCCTTCGCCGCGTCCGGTGAAGCCGAGGCGCTCGGTGGTCGTGGCCTTGATGCTAACCCGGCCGGGCGGAAGCCGCAACAAGCCGGCCAGGGAGGCGCGCATCGCCTCGCGGTGGGGAGCCAGGCGCGGCGCCTCGCAGATCAGGGTGACGTCGACATGGTCGATCCGGCCGCCGCGGACCTCGATCAGCGCCCGGGCATGCTCGACGAAGAGCGAGGAGGGGGCGCCGCGCCATTGCGGGTCGCTCGGCGGGAAGTGGTCGCCGATGTCGCCCGCCCCGATCGCCCCGAGCAGGGCGTCCGTGACGGCGTGGAGGAGGACGTCGGCGTCGCTATGGCCCTTGAGCCCGCGCTCGTGGGGGATCCTGATCCCGCCCAGCCACAATTCCTCTCCGGCCGCGAAGGCGTGGACGTCGAAGCCCATACCGGTCCGGCTCGTCATCAGCCCGGCGAGGCGCGCTTCGGCCCGCTCGAAATCCGCTTCGTGCGTGAGCTTGGCCAGCGCTTCGTCGCCGGCGACGGCGGCGACCCTGAGCCCGGCGGCTCGGGCGACCTGGGCGTCGTCCGTGGCGAGGCCGCCGCTCCAGGCGCGGTGCGCCGCGAGGATCGCCTCGAAGCGGAAGGCCTGCGGAGTCTGCACCCGCACCACGCCCTCGCGGCCGACCGGATCGCCGAGCGCGCCGCCCGCCCGGGCGAGCGTGTCGACCATGGGCAGAACCGGCACCGCGCCCTCGGCGTCGGCCAGCCCGTCCCGAAGCCGGGCGACGACCGCGGCGGGAAGGAAGGGTCTCGCGGCGTCGTGGATGAAGACGGCCCCGGCCCCGCCCTCGGCGGCGATCGCCTCGAGCCCGTTGCGGACGCTGTCCTGGCGCTCGCGGCCGCCGACGATGGGGGAGGGGAGGGCGCGCCCACCCAGCGCGTCGCTGTAGAGCGCCTCCTGACCGGCGCCGATCACCACCCGCGCCTCGCCGATCCCGGCGCGCTCGAGATGCTCGAGGGCGTGGAGGAGCAGCGCCTTTCCGGCCAGTCGGCGATATTGCTTGGGAAGGCCGCCGCCGGCGCGGCTGCCGCTCCCCGCCGCGACCAGAAGGGCGACCTCTCTCTCCATGGCGCGCGCCCTAGCCGAGGGCGACCTTGCCCGCCAGCGTCTTTGCCCTTATCTCCGCGCCTCCCATGACCCGCCTGCAGCCCATCCAGATCGGACCCGTCCGGATCGACTCGCCCGTCATCCTGGCGCCGATGACGGGAGTCACCGACCGCCCGTTCCGAAAAGCGGTCAAGCGCTACGGCGCCGGACTCACCGTCACCGAGATGATCGCCAGCCAGGCGATGATCCGCGAGACCCGCCAGTCGCTGCAGAAAGCCGACTGGGACCCGATCGAGGATCCGGTGTCGATGCAGCTCGCCGGCTGCACCCCGCTCGAGATGGCCGAGGCGGCGAAGCTCAACGAGGATCGCGGCGCCGCGATCATCGACATCAACATGGGCTGCCCGGTCCGCAAGGTGGTCAACGGCGACGCCGGCTCGGCGCTGATGCGCGACTTGAAGCTCGCCGCCGCGATCGTCGATTCGACGGTGAAGGCGGTGAAGGTGCCGGTCACCCTCAAGATGCGGATGGGCTGGGACCATGACAGCCTCAACGCGCCCGAGCTCGCCCGGATCGCCGTCGACCTCGGGGTCAGGATGATCACCGTCCACGGCCGCACCCGCAACCAGATGTACAAGGGCTCGGCCGACTGGGCCTTCGTCCGCCGGGTCAAGCAGGCGGTCGACGTCCCCGTCATCGTCAACGGCGACATCTGCACCTTGGACGACGTCGGGACCGCTCTCGACCAGTCGGGCGCCGACGGCGTGATGATCGGCCGCGGCGCCTACGGCCGCCCCTGGCTGCTCGCCCAGGCGATGCACTGGCTTCGCACCGGCGAGCGCCTGCCCGATCCGACCCTCGACGAGCAGTTCGCCGTGCTGATCGGGCAATATCGGGACATGCTCGCCCATTACGGCGCCGAGGTCGGCGTCAATTGCGCCCGCAAGCACGTCGGCTGGTACACCCGCGGCCTTCACGGCAGCGCCGAGTTCCG
>DASQJV010000460.1:0-6180 GCA_035630855.1 Allosphingosinicella sp.
GCGCATGCGCCGTACGCCGAGGTGACAGGGATGCCGGTCCAGCCCATCGCCTGTGCGAACGTCGCCCCGGCCACGTAGCGCGGGCAAATATGCGCCCAAGCCGATCGGCCCCGGCCACAGAAAGCCGCGTGGCGTCAAGAAGCTCGACGACGGCTTTCTGAAGCAGCAGAAGTCCTACACCAAGAAGACGAAGGAAAAATATGCCACATCGAGCCGGGTCGGCTATTTCGGCGGCCTCGACCCCGAAGGCCTCCAGCCGCTCGACGTATCGACCGAGAAGCGCGCCAAGCAGCACCTCGTCGACCCCGATCTGAAGGCTCAGGGCAAGGCGCGCGGCATTGCCGTGAACGACCGCGAAATCCTGGTCAAACCGGGCGCGCAGGGAGTGCCGCGCACGAAGGTTCCGTTCATCGGCAAGGTCAAGCAGGTTACGAAGGAATATTATGACGAAAAGCGTAACCTCCAGACGTCGACCAAGGCGCTCGGCTATTTCAAGAATAAGGGCCGGCCGGTCGCGGAGGCCAATTATTACAAAGTGCAGATTCCGGCCAAATATGCGCTCGCCGATCATCCCTACGGCTTCGACATCCCCGAGCATCTCAAGAAGCGCGAGGAGGATGAGGGCGAAATCTCCGATGTCGAATCGATAGACCTCGAACTCGGCGACGACGATTTCTCCGACGAGGACGACGCACAGCAGCAGCAATTGGCGCAAGCTCAGCCGGGGCTTGAAGAGGGCCTGTGACCGGAGTCGCGGCCGGCTCGCGACCGGACCGGGTGGAGATCGCTCTCTTCCGAACGTGAGCGGGTGAGGCCGGGGCTTTGACGGGCGGCCGGGGAGTGAGCCGGATTGCGCCCTTGCCCCGACTATGCTCCGCTGCGCTCTCGAACGACTCGGCCTTTGGGGGAAAGGGAGGCGGACGTGGGCACATCGGCGGCACCGAATTGCGATCCGGACACGTCCGGCGAAGTCAGGGTGGTCGGCACCGAACGGGTGCTGCTCGACGAATATTCGGCGATCTGGCCGGACGATCCGACCCCTCCCGGCGACCTGGCCGCCTATCGCGCGCGGGTCTTCGCCAACGGCCAGGCGGGCCTCTGCCTGTCCGGCGGCGGGATCAGGAGCGCCGCCTTCGCCCTCGGTGTCCTCCAGGCGCTGAGCACGAAGAATCTTCTCACCGGCTTCCATTATCTCTCCACCGTCTCGGGCGGCGGCTATATCGGAAGCTGGCTTCAGCGCTGGATCCACGAGGATCCGGGCGGCGCCGATTCGGTCATGGTCAAGCTCGGCGGAGTGTCCGAGCCCGCCGAAGTCTCCGCCCTTCGCGAGAACAGCAACTTCATCACCCCGCGCGTCGGCGTGGGGTCCAACGACACCTGGACCGCCCTCTCCATCTCCGGCCGCAACGTCGCCCTCAACTGGCTGCTGTTCGCGCCGCTGCTGATGCTGGTGACGGTCTTCCCCAACCTGTTCGCCGCAAGCGTCCTCTCGCTCCCCTATCGAACCACGCTCGTCCCCGAGCTTCCGCTCGCGCCGCTCCTCATCAGCGCCCTGTTCGCCTGGGCGGCCGCCTGGCACGTCGCGCGCGAGCTCCCCAGCTATCGGGCGGAGACGAAAGTCAGGCCGAACCAGGCCGACGGCTGGCTCACCCTGCGAATCGTCCTGCCGCTGGTCGGCTGGGCCATCGCCGGAACGCTCAGCATCGGCATCGACCTCTTCTCCGAGGAGCCCGTCCTCGTCCTGCCCGGACTGGCGCTTGCCCTCACCTCGCTGACCGCGTCCATCCTCGGCCTGATCGCCTCGGGCCTGACCCTTCCCAGCCCACAGGAGCCCGACCATTGGCATCCGCTCAACGGCTATCGCGGCACCTTCGCCAACGACCTGCCGCTGTGGATCGGGGCCCTGGTGATCGCCGCCGTCGTGACCCTGCTCGGAGCCGCGCTCTTCGACCGCTGGCTCGACCCAGAGATCGCGATCCTCCAGCGTGAGGCGATCCTCGATCCCGAGCTGCCGCCGCATCTTGCGGCGGTGACCTACTGGCACCAGACCCAGCGCGCCCTCTCCCCGATCGCCGTCCTGACGGTGCTCGGCCCGCTATGGCTGATGGCGACCCAATTGCTCATCGCCATCGTCTTCGCCGGCTTCCGCAACGCCACCGGAGCGACGGTCCGGCCGGACGCCGACCGCGAATGGCTGGCCCGGCTCTCGGCGGTGAAGATCAAGCCGATGCTGCTTTGGGGGACGGTCGGCTTCGCCGTCCTCATCCTCGACTGGGCGCTCCGCCGCTACATTCCGGGCTACGACATGTCGCTTTCGGGAATGATCGCATTGGTCAGCGGCTTCGTCGCGGTCGGCGGCGGCAAGAGCACGAGGAGCGGCAACAGCACCAGCACCGTCCAGGGCATCAGCGGCTTCGTCCTCAAATATGTCCCGATGCAGGGCCTGATCGCGATCGGCACGGCCCTGTTCATCCTGATGCTCTTCCTGATCCTCGGCCGGGTCGAGCAGAACGGCGCCGAATGGATCGCGTCGGCGATCAGAAATCCGGATCTGCCGCAATGGGTCGATCCCCACGTCGTCGCCCATTTCATCCTCCTCGCCGGCCTGCTCATCGCCCTCGCCTTCCTCGGCCGGCGGATCCAGGTGAACCGCTTCTCGCTCAACGGCCTCTACCGCAACCGGCTCGCCCGGGCTTTCCTCGGCGGCGCCCGGCTGAAGCGGGATCCCGACCCGTTCACCGGCTTCGACGCGGCCGACAACGTCCGGATGCACAAGCTCGCCCCGAGCGGCGCCAGGGGGCCGGCGCTCTACCCGGTGATCAACGTCGCCCTCAACGTCACCGCCAGCGAGAAGCTCGCCTGGCAGGAGCGCAAGGCCGAGCCGTTCGTCTTCACTCCGCTCTACAGCGGCAGCGGGATGCTGAAGCCTCCCGAATGGCCGCCGGCCGGAGCCGCCGTCGATCTCAACGATCCGCCCGGGGCCTATGTCGCGTCCGACGTCTACGGCGGCAACGAGCCCGATCTGGCGATGGCCGGCTGCGGAATCAGCCTCGCCACGGCGGTGTCGATCTCCGGCGCCGCGGCGAGCCCGAACATGGGCTACCACACCTCCGCCGCGACCGCCTTCCTGATGACGCTGTTCAACGTCCGCCTCGGCGCCTGGCTGCCCAATCCGGCCCAGGCCGAGAAGATGGGCGACGCGATCCGCGCCTCGGGGCCGAGCAATTCGCTGTTCGCAATCCTTCGCGAGCTCGGCGGCGCCACCGACGACCGCGGCTGGGACATCTATCTGTCCGACGGCGGCCATTTCGAGAATCTGGGCCTCTACGAGATGATCCGCCGCCGCTGCCGCTACATCGTCGTCAGCGACGCCGGAGCCGATCCGGAATGCGCGTTCAGCGATCTCGGAGGCGCCGTCCGCAAGGTGAAGATCGACCTCGACGTCGACATCCATTTCGACGACATCGACATCTACGCCCGCGACCCGGAGAATCGCAGGAAGGACCGCCAGCGCGCCTTCGCCCTGGGGACCATCCTCTATCCCGAGAACCGCGCCGCCGGCTCGGCCCCCGAGACCCCGGAGGAGCGCGCTCTCCGCACCGGACGCCTCCTCTACATCAAGCCGAGCTATTTCGGGCAGCTCCCGGTCGACGTCCGCTCCTATGCCGAGGTGAGCAAGACCTTCCCCCACGAATCCACCGCCGACCAGTTCTTCTCCGAATCGCAGTTCGAGAGCTATCGCCGCCTCGGCCACCACTTCACCTCCACGCTCGGCGGCGGCTTCGACGCCGCCGGAATCCCCGACAACCCGGTCGGCCGCTTCTTCGAGGCGATCGACGCCCAGCTCGCAGCCGGCAAGGGAACCGGCGACGGCCGCATCGCCAAGGCGGTCCGCGCGATGAAGCGCAAGGTGAGCAAGAAGGAAGGGAAATAGGACCGCCTAATTCCGCCCCGCGATTTCGCGGGGAGGGGGACCGCGCGAAGCGCGGTGGAGGGGTTCTTCTATGTCAGCAAGGCCCCTCCACCAGGCTTCGCCTGGTCCCCCTCCCCTGCAAATGCAGGGGAGGAACTAGGTGATCACCCCGTCAGCGCCGACACCAAAGCATCCGCAAGCCGCCCCTCGGCGGCGAGGTCGTAGGCGGCGAACATCGGGCCGCTGTTGAGCTCGAGGAAGAGCGGAACCGGCTCGCCGGAGCGGGTCTTGAAGTCGCAGGCGCAGAAATCGATGCCGACCGTGTCGGCGAGCCTCGTCAGCCCCTCCGCGACTCCCGGCCAGGGCAGGGTCTCGCCGCGATAGACCAGGCTCGACGGCGCCGCCGTCCGATAGTCGAGCAAAGGCGAATGAATCTCGAACAGGTGGAAGCGCCCGTCGGCGAGATAGATTCGGTATTCGGGATAGGCGAGGCGCTCCTGGACGATCGCCGGCATCGGGCTTCGGCCGTCCTTCCAGCCGGCGTCGGGAAGCGCCGCGTCGAGCGGCCGGACATAGCCGCCGCCCGCCACCGGCTTCGCCACCGCGCCCTCGGCGAAGGCCCTGAGATCCGCCTCGACGTTGCTGATCAGGGTGGGAGCGGTGGCGAGCCCGAAGTCGCGGGCGAGCTTCAGCATATAGGGCTTCTGGTTCGCCCCCTGGCGCATGTCGCGGTTGAGGAGCTTCATCCCGCCCGCCATCGCCCAGCCCATCGCCGCCGCATACCAGGCCGCGTTGCGGTCGAGGCCGCGCGCCTCGGCCGACGGCGTGAAGACGTCGTAGCGCAGGAAAGCGGCGCGGGCCTCGACCTCGCGGCCGTCGACCCGCAGCCGGCCGGTCTCGAGGTCCCAGCTGAACCCCGGTTCCTCGGAGGCGCCATGGACGATGGCGAGCACCGAGCGCCCCGCCCGCTCCGCGGCGCGGGCGAGCGGGGCCAGGTTCGGGTCGGCCGATCCGCAGGCGATCAGCAGATCGGCGACGATCGTCTCCCCCATCGCGGCCTAGCGGCGGCCCAGCGGGTTCTGGTTCGCCGGATCGTACCACGCCTCGCCGGCGATCTGGGTGGTCGGGTCCTGCGGGATGACCGGTCCGGGCATCATCTCCTCGAACCAGGGCGCCGTCGTGCCTTCCTCGCCGAGGGCGAGGGTGGTGAAGACGGTTCCGCCGCCGCCTTCCTCCTCGCCCAGCGCCAGCGTGGTCATCGTCGACTTGTGCGCCGCCTCGGCCTGGCCCGGCGGAAGGCCGCCGCCTTCCTCGCCGAGCATCTGTGTCGTCGGAGGCAGTCCGCCGCCTTCCTCGCCCAGCATGTGCGTGGTCGGAGGCAATCCGCCACCCTCCTCGCCCAGCATGTGCGTGGTCGGAGGCAGTCCGCCGCCTTCCTCGCCCAGCATGTGCGTGGTCGGAGGCAATCCGCCACCCTCCTCGCCCAGCATCTTCGTGGTCGGCGGGTAGCCACCGCCCTCCTCGCCCAGCATCAGCGTCGTGGGAGGGTAACCGCCGCCTTCCTCGCCGAGCATCTGCGTCGTCGGCGGATAGCCGCCGCCCTCTTCGCCCAGCATCTTCGTCGTCGGCGGGTAGCCGCCGCCTTCCTCGCCCAGCATCAGCGTCGTGGGGGGATAGCCGCCGCCATGCTCGCCGAGCAGATGGGTCGGCGGAAGCCCGCCGCCTTCCTCGCCGAGGAGGGTCGTCGTCATCGCTGCGGCGAAATGGGGATGCTGGCCTTCGCCGGCGATCTGGGTGGTCTCGCCGATCGGCGGCTTCGCCTCCCTGGCGGCGTCGCGGACGGCCAGCTTGACGATCTCGTTGGTGCGCGCGACCACGCGCACGCCCATCAGCCGGCCGACGTCGCCGCTCTTCCATTCGAGCACCGCCGACACCGGCGACAGCACCGGCATGTCGAACTGGCCTGGCGGCGTGGCGACGAAATCGAGATCGAGGATCCCGTCCGCCGAAAGCTTCTTCTCGAGCGGAACCAGCTCGGCGTCGGACCAGCCCGAGCTGACGACATAGCCGTGGGCGATCACGGTGAGCTGGGGAGACTCGCCGCCCCTCAGCTCGAGCTCCACCGACACGACCGAAAACACACGAACCTTGGCCGCCATATCATCCTCCCCTTGGATTTGAGGGAGCCCTGGCTCCCGGCTCCGGCATGCTAGGGCAAGCCGGGCGCGACGGGAAACCCTAGAATGTCCTTTCCGGATATATCCCAC
>DASQJV010000461.1:0-4348 GCA_035630855.1 Allosphingosinicella sp.
GATCGAATCGAGGCTGGAGACGAACGGGTAGGTGCGGGTGACGTACTCATCGCCCTCGTCGCGATAGGCGATGAGGCCGAGCCGGATGTCGAGGCCGGGATGACTCCGCTTCAGGTCGGCGAGGATCGTCCGCAGCTCGGACTTCAGATAGGCGATCTCGTCGCCCATGCTCCCGGTGGTGTCGATGGCGAGCAGAAGGTCGAACTTGCGCACCGGCGCTCCGCCGGAGCGCAAGGTGACGCCCTGCCGCTGGGCTCCGGCTCCGTCGGCGATCGCGACCGTTCGCGGTGCCGAGCCGGGGACGCCGAGCCGGACGCTCCGGCCGAGCCGGTCGAGCCCGGGATAGAAGACCGCGGTGCCGTCGGCGAGGGTGGCGAGCGAAAGGCTGTTGCCGTCGGCGCAGGTCAGGGTCACCCGGGCGAAGGGCACCGGCCGGCCCGACTGGTCCTGGACGGCGACGGTGAGCACCCGCCTCGTATCCAGCTTCGGAAGGCCCTGGAGGTTGCTCCGCTGGAGGAAGCGCCCGGCGTAGGACGCATAGAGCTCCGGGTTGAGCAGGTCGTCATGGTCGCCGGCGGTGAGAAGCCCGGATTGCGGCTGCGGCCGGGGCGGACGGTGATAGCCGGGCGCGGCTCGCGCGGCGCCGAGATAGCCCTCGACGCTTTCCGCGGGCGGCGAGGCCGCCGGGCTTTCCGTCGCTCGGCTCGACTCGCTCGCGCTCGGCGCGACTACCGGGGGAGGGGAATCGAGATCGCCCGCGAAAGGCGGCTCGGGAGCCGGCGGCGGCGGCGGCGGTGCGGGCGGGGGTGGAGGGGGAGGATAAGGCGCCGGAGCGGTCGCCGAATCGTGGGCCTCGCCGGCGCCGTAGCGCTGCTGCGGATCGCTCGGCTTCGCTTCCGGGGGAAGCGCCGGCAAGGCGGCGGCCCGGCGGCAGAGCGGCTCGCGCTCCTGCGCCGCGGCGCCGGGCGCGAAGCCGGCCGGGACGAGGGCGGCTAGGCCGAGGCTGAGCGCGCTGAGGCTGACGATTCCGAGGCGGGCGGCGCGACGCATGACATTCTCCCCTTTGTCGAATGTTACAACGTCACATAAGACAGCAGGCGGGACCTGAACGGAAGCTGACGCTGAGTGAGGGTCGCGACCGGTCATGCCTCACCGTCATGCCGGGCTCGACCCGGCATCCATGAACTCGGGCCGGCGCGGAGACCCTCAGCGGCGGTGTTCATGGATTCCGGCTTTCGCCGGAATGACGGAATTGCCCCTGCCCCTCACACCAAACTCACCCGTCCCCCCGCGTGCCGCTCCAGCCGCCCGGCCAGCTCCAGCTCGAGAAGCACCGTCTGGACAATCGCCGGCGGCCGGCCCGACTGGCGGATGAGCTCGTCGACCGGCACCGGGGTGCCGTTGAGCATCTCGATGACGCTCTCGCGCGCCTCGTCGTCCGCTTCCACCTCCACCTCCGCTGTCCCATAGGCCCGCTCCGGCTGGCGGAAGGGGCGGATCCGCGACGGATTGACCGCCTCCAGCACGTCGTCGGCCGACTGGACGAGGGTCGCGCCTTCCCGGATGAGCTGGTTGCAGCCCTGGGCCCGAGGGTCGAGCGGCGAGCCCGGCACCGCCATCACCTCGCGCCCCGCTTCGGCGGCGCAGCGGGCGGTGATCAGCGAGCCGGAGCGCGGCGCCGCCTCGATCACCACCGTCCCAAGGGCGAGTCCGGCGATGATCCGGTTGCGGGAGGGGAAATGGCGTGAGCGCGGCTCGACCCCGGGCGGCTGCTCGGAGACGAGCAGGCCGCGCTCGGCGATCGCCCGCTGCCGCGCCTCGTTCTCCGGCGGGTAATAGATGTCGACCCCGCCGGCGACGACGGCGACCGTCCCGGTGTCGAGCGAGCCGTCATGGGCGGCGGAGTCGATCCCCCGGGCGAGTCCGGAGACGATCGCCGTCCCGGACTCGCCCAGCGCCTGCGCCAGCGAGCGCGCGAAGCGGCACGCCGCCGCCGAGGCGTTGCGGGCGCCGACCATCGCCACCGTCGGCCGGTCGAGCAGGGTCGCATGCCCCTTGACGATCAGGGCCGGCGGCGCCGTCTCGAGCTCGGCGAGGAGCGGCGGATAGAGGCCCTGGCCGAGGAACAGGTAGCGGGCGCCGATCCGGGCGACCTGCTCGATCTCGCGCTCGACCGCCGAGCGCGAGGCGAGCTTGGGCGCCCGGCCGCCGCCGCGGGCGGCGAGATCGGGTATCGCGTCGAGCGCCGCGGCGGCCGAGCCGAAGCGGGCGAGCAGCTGGAAATAGGTGATCGGACCGATATTCTCCGAACGGATCAGCCGCAGCCGGGCGATCTGATCGCCGGACGCCTCAGGCACCGCGGCCCACCTTGGATTCGGTCCCGGCGAGGAGCCGGCCGATATTGTCCCGGTGCTTCCAGAAGACCAGCAGGGTGAAGCCGAGGAACAGCAGGCCAAGGTCGAACCGCCCCGCCAGGGCCGCCGCCGGCGGCATCGCCAGAGCCGCGGCGAGCCCGCCGACCGAGGAATAGCGGGTCGCGGCCAAAGCGAGGATCCAGATCGCGGCATAAGCGGCGGGCACCCAGCCGGCGAGCCCGTCGGCGAGCGCGAAGCCGAGCACGATCCCGAAATAGGTCGCGACCCCCTTCCCGCCCGCGAAGCGCAGCCAGAGCGGCCAGAGATGCCCCGCCAAAGCTCCGATCGCGGCGAGCTGGACGGTGCCCGGGAAGAGCCGCTCGGCGAGCAGGAGGGCGGCGGTGCCCTTGGCCATGTCGAGCAGCAGGGTCGCGGCCGCGAGGCCCTTGCGGCCGGTGCGGAGCACGTTGGTCGCTCCGATATTGCCCGAACCGACCTTCCTGAGATCGCCGGCGCCGGTCAGCCGGGTCAGGATGATCCCGAACGGGATCGAGCCCAGCGCGTAGCCGAGCAGCAAGGCGGAAAAGGCTGTGACGATCGGTTCCATGTCCACGACCCCTGCTGAACTTTAGCAAATCGCAAAGCCCGCGCAATGCTTTCATCGAAAGCGATGATCGCTGCCGCCTTGCCGGGACAAGCTCTGCCGCTAAACGGGGCGCGTGACCAGCGCCCGTCCTCTCCTCATCTTCGATTCGGGCGTCGGCGGCCTCTCCGTCCTCGGCGCGATCCGGGCGCTCATTCCGGCGGCTCCGCTGGTCTATGCCGCCGACAGCGCCGGCTATCCCTACGGCACCAAGCGGCCGGCCGAGATCGAGGCCCGGGTCCCTGCCCTGCTCGGCCGGCTCGCCGAGCGTTTTGACCCGGAGCTGATCGTCATCGCCTGCAACACCGCCTCGACCATCGCGCTCGACGCGGTCCGCGGCGCGCTCGACCTGCCGGTGGTCGGGACGGTGCCGGCGATCAAGCCGGCGGCAGCGCTGTCCAGGACCCGGACGATCGGGGTCCTCGGCACCGAGGCGACGGTGCGCCAGCCCTATGTCGACCGGCTCTCCGCCGAGTTCGCCGCCGACTGCGCGGTCATCCGCCACGGCTCGGCGGAGCTGGTCGACCTCGCCGAGGCCAAGCTGCGCGGCGAGCCGGCGGAGTCGGGCGCCTTCGGGCGGGCTCTGGAGGGGCTGTTCGGGCAGCCGGGCGGCGACGCGATCGACACGATCGTGCTCGCCTGCACCCACTTTCCGCTGGTCGAGGACGAGCTCGCCGCCGCCGCCCCCCGCCCCGTCCGCTTCGTCGACGGCAAGGAGGGGATCGCCCGCCGGACCGCCTGGCTGACCCGCCATCTCGCCTGGCCCGGCTCGCCGACCGAAGGGGTGGCGCTGTTCACCGGCCGGGAAACCGATGTCGAAGCCTACCGGCCGGGCTTCGCCCGCTACGGGCTGACGAGGATCGAAAGGCTGTGATATTGCTCACGGACCCTAGCCAATCCGCCGCCTAATCGGTTAAGAAGGCCGAAGGGACCCCGGGGAGCCGAAGTGGACTATAATCGCATCTTCGCGCAGGCGATCGACCGGCTGCATGCCGAGGGGCGCTATCGCGTCTTCATCGATATCCTGCGCAACAAGGGCGCCTTCCCCAACGCGCGCTGCTTCGCCGGCCATAACGGGCCCAAGCCGATCGCCGTCTGGTGCTCGAACGACTATCTGTGCATGGGCCAGCATCCCGACGTGATCGCGGCGATGGAGGAGGCGCTCCACGACGTCGGCGCGGGCTCGGGCGGGACCCGCAACATCGGCGGCAACACCCATTACCATGTCGAGCTCGAGGCCGAGCTCGCCGACCTCCACGCCAAGGAGGCGGCGCTCCTCTTCACCTCCGGCTACATCTCGAACGAGGCGACCCTCTCCACCGTCGCCAAGCTCCTTCCCGGCTGCATCATC
>DASQJV010000462.1:0-2763 GCA_035630855.1 Allosphingosinicella sp.
CCCATGCCGTCTATCATCACGAGCTGCTCGAGACGCTTCGGATGGCCGGCTTCTTCGTCTACGCCGCCAACAGCTACGAGTCGATCCGGGAGCGGCCGGACGCCGATTTCGTCGTCCCCTTGCTCAACCGCGGCGGCTTCCTCAGCAGCGAGATGCTCGCGCCTTTGCTCCTCACCCGCCACGGCCTGCCCTTCCTCGGAGCGGCGCCGATGCTCCGCGGCCTGTCCGACGACAAGCATCTGATGAAGACCGCCGCCCGGCTTCGCGGAGTGCCCGTCACCGACTGGGCGATCCACCGCCGCGGCCAGGGCAAGGTCGAGCGGCCCGCCTTCCGCTGGGAGCGGCTGGTGGTGAAGCCCAATGCGAGCTCCGCCTCCTGGGGAGTGAGGATCCTCGACGACTGGGCCGGGGCCATGGCCCATGCCGAGCATATCCTCGCCTGTGGCCACGACGTCATCCTCGAGCCCTATGCGCCGCTGATCGACATCGCCGTCCCGGTGGTCGGCGCCGACGGCCCGTGGCTGCTTCCGCCGATGGGCTATTTCCCCGACCAGCCCGGGATGCCGAGGAGCTACGAGGAGAAGCGCGGCCTGGTCGGCTCCGGGGGCGACGAGGACCCGCTGCGCATCGTCGACGACCCGGAGCTGGCCGAGCGCCTCAACCGGGCGGTTCGGGCGCTTCTGCCGGAGCTGTGGCCGTTCGACTACGGCCGTTTCGAGTTCCGCTACGATCCCGCCACCGGTGGGATCCGCTTCATGGAGGTCAACCTCTCCTGCAACCTGTGGTCGAAGAAGACCATCTCGCGCTCCGCCCGCGCCCTCGGAGTCAGCCACCAGCGGCTGGTCGAGACGATCCTCGCCCACAGCCTGCTCCGCCAGGGCGTGGTGAAGGACGTGGTGAGGCTGTATTGATGGGCAGAATTTTCCACAGCGAAGGCGCCGACCCGAAATCCTCCCCTGCTTTTGCAGGGGAGGGGGACCATGCGAAGCATGGTGGAGGGGCCTTTCTGACTTCGAAGAACCCCTCCACCGCGCTTCGCGCGGTCCCCCTCCCCCGGAAATCCGGGGGAGGATTTTCGAATGGTCGCCCCCGCCTGGGGAAAAGCAAAATTCGCTGTTCCCTCGCCCCCGCCTCATCCAGAATGCCCTTCGCCGGCATCCTCACCCATGCCGGACGGACTCGGGGAGAGACGGCAAGTGGATCAGGAACTTCTACTGGCTTTCATGGCGGCGGGCCTGTTCATCGCCGCCTTCCACTTCATGCGGCTTCGCCACGACAACCAGGACCAGAAGACCCTTCAGGAGGCGATCAGGGCCGATTCGCCGATCGCCGCCGAGCTGTTCGAGCAGCTTCGCGACCGGCCGCGGCGGCGCAGCCAGACCACCGGCATCGTCCTCGTCGCGATCGCCGCGGCGATCCTCGGCTCGGGGATCATCCAGGGCGGCGAGCAGAACCTCCGCAGCGCCGGCTCGGCCGCCCTGTTCCCGGCCCTGATCGGGATCGTCATCTACTGGCGCTCGATCGTCAAAAGGCCGGGTGGCTGAGCTGTCCCAGCCGGCGGACGAGGCGCTCGCCGCCGCCGCCGCGCGCGGCGAGGGCGCCGCGTTCGAGCAGCTGGTCCGCCGCCACGAGCGCGTCGTGAGGGGCTTCCTCGCCCGGCTCGCCGGCTCCGGCCGCGCCGACGACCTCGCCCAGGAGACCTTCCTCACCGCCTGGACCAAGGCGGCAGCCTTCACCGGCGAGGGCCGCTACAAGGGCTGGCTGATGCGGATCGCCTGGCGCACCTTCCTGATGGACGCGCGCGGCCGAAGCCGCCGCCTTCCCGAGCATAAGGGGATCGGCGAGGCGCCCGAGCAGGCCGACCGGGCCGACGCCGAGCGCGACCTCATCGTCGAGGACGCGCTTGGGCGGCTCAAGCCGGAGGACCGGGCGGCCGTCGTCCTCTGCCTCGTCCTCGGCCATTCGCACAGCGAGGCCGCTCGGATACTCGACATGCCGCTCGGCACTCTGAAGACGAGGGTGGCCCGGGGCAGCGCCCGGCTGCTCGAGCTCCTGGGAGACGATGATGACCCCGACGCCTGACCAGCTCGCCCGGCTCGCCCGCCGGCTCGCACTGCCCGAGCGGGCGCCCGACGAAGCCTTCGTCGCCCGGGTCCGGCTCGCCCGCAACGCGGCCGAGCTCGCCCGCGAGTCGGCGCGCAGCCGCCGCGAGCAATTGCTGGTCGAGATCGGCGGCGGCGGCGCCCTGCTCTTCGCCGCCCATCAGCTCGGCCAGATCGGCGAGCAGGCGGCGAACCTCCTCGCGCCGCTCGCGACCGGAGTCGGCGGGCTCGCCCTGTTCGCCCTCGCCGCCGCGGCGATGGTCTCGACCCTCGCCGGCGAGCGCGAAAGCTTCGCCTGAGAGAAATCGTTCGTTTTTTGTTCTTTAGGATAGATGTAGCATAAGCGTCTGAGATTAAAGGTAAAGAGAGGAGGACTGAAAGCCGTCTGCCTGACTCGGCCTGCGCAAATCCAAAAAACGTATTCCCTTTTTGTTCTCTTTGTGTTCTATCTTCGGAACGAGGCCGACTCGCGGCCCGCCCGGAGTAGAACGAGTCATGATGACGCTTGCCAGTCCGCATCGCTCGCCCGCGCCCGATCCGAAGGACGCCTCCGGCCCATCTCCGGCCTGCATAGGAGGGACGAGCCCGAAGATATTCTGATCCTTGCGCCTGGCAATGACGAGTCCGCACTTGAGCTCATCCGTTCCGGCGGCCCCCGAAT
>DASQJV010000463.1:0-2131 GCA_035630855.1 Allosphingosinicella sp.
GCGGCCTTCCTCAGCCTCAGCCTCTGGGGCTACACGACGAAGAAGGACCTCAGCGGTTGGGGCAATTTCCTCATCATGGGCGTGTTCGGCCTGATCGGCGCCGGCCTGGTCAACGTCTTCTGGCAGAACAACACGTTCGACCTGGCGATCAGCGCCGTCGGCGTGCTGATCTTCGCGGGCCTCACCGCCTACGACACCCAGAAGATCAAGAGCAGCTATTTCGTCGTCCAAGGCACCGAGTTCGCCGGCAAGGCGGCGATCATGGGCGCCCTCGAGCTGTATCTGGACTTCATCAACCTCTTCCTCTTCCTGCTGCGCTTCATGGGCAGCCGCGACTGAGGTTCAGGCGGATCGGTAGATGGGAAGGCCCGGCGGAAACGCCGGGCCTTTTCTTTCGGCTGGAGCGCCCTGGTGCCGGGCTGGAGAGCGGCTAAGCCAGGTGACGGCCGAAGAAGCCCAGGGTGCGCTGCCAGGCGAGCTTCGCCGCGCCCGCATCGTAGCGCTCCGCGGACGTGTCGTTGTGGAAGGCGTGGTTGACCTTGGGATAGACGTGCGCATCGACCGTCCTGCCGGCGGCGGCGAGGGCGTCGCGCCATGGGAAGCCGGTCTTGTTCACCCGTTCGTCCAGCTCCGCATAATGGAGCTGGAGCGCCGCCTGCACCCGGGGTGCAAGCGCCGGGTCCGGGGCCGGCCCGTAGAAGGAGACGCCTGCGTCGAGCGCATCCCCCGCCGCGACCGCCACCCGGTTGACCATGCCGCCGCCCCAGCAGAAGCCGACCGTCCCCGTCTTGCCGTTGCTTCCGGGCAGGTATCTCAGAACGCGCAGGGTCGCGACGGCGTCCCCGGCCGCAGCGGCGAGATCGAGCTTGCCGATCGCTTCCCGGGCGGCGTCCTGGTCGGCAGGCGTGCCTCCGGCGGGCGACAGGAAGTCCGCGGCCAGCGCCCGGTAGCCCGCGACGGCGAGGCGCCGGGCGACGTCCTCGATATGGGCGTTGAGGCCGCGATTTTCGTGGATGACGAGAACCGAGGCGATCAGGCCGGCCGGGCTGCGGGGCTCGGCCTGATAGCCGCTCATCGTCCGCCCGCCGCCGACGGGCCAGCTCATCCGGCGCGCTCGGACCCGGGGATCGGCGTCCGCGACCAGGGCGGCAGCGGCGGGATCGGCCGCGATTCCCGCGAGGAGAGCGGAGGCCGCGGCGGCGCTCCCGGCGAGTCGGGTCAGCTCGGCCATGAACGCACGGCGGTCCATGCCTTCGTGGGTGTAGCGGTCGTAGAGCGCGATGGCGGCGGAGCGGATGTCGGACATG
Organism: Allosphingosinicella sp.; assembly: GCA_035630855.1. Taxonomy (GTDB): domain Bacteria; phylum Pseudomonadota; class Alphaproteobacteria; order Sphingomonadales; family Sphingomonadaceae; genus Allosphingosinicella. Next base: position 1,308 of record DASQJV010000463.1, read on the forward strand.
TCAGGCGTCCTTCGGCTCGGGCCGGGACTGTTCGGGCATCAGGGCGTCGTCCAGCTCGCGCGCGCGGACGGCGGCCGGGCGGCCGCTGATCCGGCCGAAATAGTCCTCGAAAACCGGCCTTTTGTCGATCGAGCCGAACATCATCCCCCAGCCGATCTGCGAGCCGACATAGACGTCGGCGGCGGTGAACTGCTCGCCGCATATATAGGGTCCGGAGCCGATGCATTGCTCGAGCGCGTCGATCGTCTCCTCGAAGCTGCCATAGCCGGCCATCGCCTTCTTGTCGGCCGGCGCGAGCAAGCCCAGCGACTTGGCCGTCACCGCCGCCTCGACCGGGCCCGCGGCGAAGAACAGCCAGCGGTAATAAGGCCCGCGGCGCGGATTGCCGGACGGCGGGGCGAGGCCCGTGTCGGGGAAGGCGTCGGCGAGATAGGCGCAGATCGCCGCCCCTTCCGTCACCACCGTGTCGCAATGTTTGATCGCCGGCACCTTTCCCATCGGGTTGATGGCGAGATAGTCGGGCGCCTTCATCGTCGTCCCGTAATCGAGGAGAACCGTCTCGTAGGGATGGCCGACCTCCTCCAGCATCCAGCGGACGATCCGCCCGCGCGACATCGGGTTGGTGTAGAAGGTGAGGCTGTCGGTGTCGGGCATGAAGCGATCCTCCTGTCCTTTCCCTAGCGCTGGACGGCGGCGGCAGGAAGCCGGTCCCGGCCGCGGGATGCTGCTGTATCAGGGGGCTGGCGCTTTGGAGCTTTGGACCGGCCAAAAACCGCCGATAACAGTAATGCGCGATGCGTTGGTCAGTAATATCCATGGCAGTT
>DASQJV010000464.1:0-4949 GCA_035630855.1 Allosphingosinicella sp.
GGTCGTCCCGCCCGACACGGGCATCGTCCACCAGGTCAACCTCGAGTACCTGGCCCGGGTGGTCTTCCACGACGAGGAGTCCGGCCGCGTCTATCCCGACACGCTGGTCGGCACCGACTCCCACACCACGATGATCAACGGCCTCGGCGTGCTCGGCTGGGGCGTGGGCGGGATCGAGGCGGAGGCGGCCATGCTGGGCCAGCCGATGTCGATGCTGATCCCGCAGGTGATCGGCTTCAAGCTGGGCGGCGAGCTGCCGGAGGGCGCCACCGCGACCGACCTCGTCCTCACCGTCACCCAGATGCTCCGGGCCAAAGGCGTCGTCGGCCGCTTCGTCGAATTCTACGGCGCCGGAGTGTCGGCTTTGTCGGTCGCCGACCGAGCCACCATCGCCAACATGGCGCCCGAATATGGCGCCACCTGCGGCTTCTTCCCGGTCGACGGCAAGACGCTCGACTATATGCGCCTGACCGGCCGCTCCGAGGAGCAGATCGCCCTCACCGAGGCCTATGCCAGGGCGCAGGGCCTGTGGCTCGAGCCGGGCGCCTATCACGAGCCCTTGTTCACCGACACGCTCGATCTCGACATGGACAGCGTCGAGCCCTCGCTCGCCGGCCCCAAGCGCCCGCAGGACAAGGTGCCGCTCAGCCGGGTCGACGAGGAGTTCGTCGCCAATTTCACCAAGGAGTACGGCCACGCCCTCGCCGAGCTCGAGCAGCGCCATCCGGTCGCCGGCGATCCCGACGTTCCCGACATCGGCCATGGCGACGTCGTCATCGCCGCCATCACCTCGTGCACCAACACCTCCAACCCGGCGGTGCTCATCGCCGCCGGGCTCGTCGCCCGCAAGGCGCGCGCCAAGGGGCTCGACTCCAAGCCCTGGGTGAAGACGTCGCTGGCGCCGGGAAGCCAGGTGGTCACCGACTATCTCGACCGCGCCGGCCTCTCGGAGGATCTGAACGCGATCGGCTTCGACCTCGTCGGCTACGGCTGCACCACCTGCATCGGCAATTCGGGACCGCTTCCCGAGCCCATCTCGGCGGCGATCGCGAAGCACGACCTCGTCGCCGCCTCGGTCCTCTCCGGCAACCGCAATTTCGAGGGCAGGGTCTCGCCCGACGTGCGCGCCAACTACCTTGCCTCGCCGCCTCTGGTCGTCGCCTACGCGCTGAAGGGCAGTGTCGCCGGCGACATGATCGAGGAGCCGCTCGGCACCGGCTCGGACGGGCAGCCGGTCTTCCTGAAGGACGTCTGGCCGACCAACGAGGAGGTCAGGCGGCTGATCGACGCCCATGTCCATGGCGACATGTTCCGCGCCCGCTACGCCGACGTCTACAAGGGCGACGCCCAGTGGCGCTCGATCCCGGTCGCGGGGGGCGAGACCTATGCCTGGTCGGCGGGCTCGACCTACATCCAGAACCCGCCCTATTTCGAGGGCATGACGATGACCCCGGTGCCGCCTTCGGACATCGAGAATGCGCGACCATTGGCGATCTTCGGCGATTCCATCACCACCGACCACATCTCGCCCGCCGGCGCGATCAAGGCCGACAGCCCGGCCGGAACCTACCTCTCCGAGCATCAGGTCGCCCGGGCCGACTTCAACTCCTACGGCGCCCGCCGCGGCAATCACGAAGTCATGATGCGCGGCACCTTCGCCAACATCCGGATCAAGAACCGGATGATTCCAGGCACCGAAGGCGGCCTCACCCGCCACATCCCGAGCGGGGAGATGCTGCCCATCTACGACGCGGCGATGCGCTACAAGGAGGAGGGGATTCCGCTCGTCATCGTCGCCGGCAAGGAATATGGCACCGGCTCGTCGCGCGACTGGGCGGCCAAGGGCACCAATCTGCTCGGGGTCAGGGCGGTGATCGCCGAGACCTACGAGCGGATCCACCGCTCCAATCTGGTCGGGATGGGCGTCGTCCCGCTCCAGTTCGTCGGCGACGTCCCGATCTTCGAGGGCACCGAGACCTTCACCGTCACCGGAATCGCCGGCCTCCAGCCGCGTCAGGAGTTGCAGGTCCAGGTGACCAAGGCGGACGGCTCGAGCTTCGCCTTCACCGCCCGGGTCAGGATCGACACCTTGAACGAACTCGAATATTTCCGGGCCGGCGGCATCCTCCATTACGTGCTGAGGAAGCTGGCGGCCTGAGCGGGGAGGCGAGGCGATGATCGACCTGATGTTGGCCGCGATGCTGGCAGCGGCCAAGCCGTCCTACGAGCCTCCGGCCGAGACCTGGTACCCCCAGGCCGTCGGCTGCGCGGCCTCGGCCATGGTCGCCAAGGGCCGCACCCCGACCGGCGACCAGATCGGCGAGATCATGACCTTCGGAATGATCGTCGCCGACGTCGGCCGCAAGAGCGGCCGGACGAAGGAGCAGGTCGAGGCCGACGTCAAGGTGGCGGACTCCTTCTACCGGCACCTGAAGGCGAAGAAGCCCAAGGCCTTCGCCGCCCACCGCGCCTATTGCTCGGCCCTGCTCGATGCTGATCGACCTTAGCCACCGAATCGAGGACGGGATGGTCACCTACAAGGGCCTTCCCGCTCCGCACATCTGCGATTTCTGGGAGCGCGGCGCTTCCGCCGCCAATTACGACGACGGCTCCAGCTTCCAGATCGGCCGGATCGACATGGTCGCCAATACCGGCACCTATCTCGACACCCCCTTCCACCGCTACGCCGACGGCGACGATCTCGCCGCCGTCGCGCTGGAGCGGCTGACGGGTCTCGACGGCCTTTGTGTGCGCGCCGACGACATGGAGGCCGGCGCGGACCTGTTCGAAGGGCTCGACGTCGCCGGCAAGGCGGTCCTGATCCACACCGGCTGGGACCGCCACTGGCGCAGCGAAGCCTATTTTTCGGACCACCCCTTCCTCGCCGAGGACGCCGCCCGCCTGCTCGCCGGGCGCGGCGCCGCCCTGGTCGGGATCGACAGCTACAATATCGACGACACGCGCACCCGTCGCCGCCCGGTCCACACGATCCTGCTCGGCGCCGGCATTCTCATCGTCGAGCACATGACCGGCCTCGCCGCGCTTCCGCCGAGCGGCTTCCGCTTCACCGCCGCGCCTCCGAAGGTCGCCGGAATGGGCACCTTCCCGGTCCGCGCCTTCGCGGATATCGGCTGAGCGTTCACCGCCGCGACAGTTTCCCCGTTCTAGTTTCGCATGCGAAAGGAGAGCCCGATGCTCCATTTCGCCCTTGCCGCCCTTCTTGCCGCCGCCCCGGCCCCCGCCAATCCCCAGATCGACTATCCCGGCTTCCGCGACCTCACGATGAGCGTCGAGCAGTATCGCCGCGCCCGGCTCGTCGACTGGAAGGGCTTCGCCGCCGCGGCCGCGCAGCCGGGCGTTCTGATCCTCGACGCCCGCTCCGCCTCCGCTTACGCCCGCGGCCATATCGAGGGCGCGGTCAACCTCCCCTTCACCGACTTCACCGACGAGAGCCTCGCCGCGATCATCGGCAAGAAGGACCGGCCGATCCTCATCTACTGCAACAACAATTTCCGCAACGACGCGCCGCCCGTGCAATTGAAGTCGGTCCGGCTCGCGCTCAACATCCAGACCTTCATCAACCTCGTCGGCTATGGCTATGCCAACGTCCGCGAGCTGAACGAGGTGATCGACTTCAACGATCCGAAGGTGCGCTGGGTGAAGGGCTGAGCGCCGCCGCCAGCCAGCGCGGCACGATCGCGGCGCCGAGATCCTCGACCCGCCGGTGCTCCACGGCGAGGCCGAGCTCCGGATAGTGGATCCGGGTCCGCTCGCCGGGCGCCTCGGCGGGCACGACGACCAGCCGCCGGTTGACCTTCGAGCGGTAGTTCATCCGCGCCGTATTCTCCTGGCCGACATAGCAGCCCTTGGTGAAGCTGACCCCGTTGAGCTCGGCGGCATTGCATTCGAGCCACAAGGTCTTGTCCGAGCCGAGCTCGGCGCGGCCTTCGGTGACTCCCAGCGAGAGCCGGTGGGCGAGCCAGCTGTCGGCCGCTGCTCCCGGAGGCGCGAGCCAGCGATGGCCCAGGCTCGGAAGGCGAGGATCGAGAGGCATCGACAGGCTCGGTCCGAGCGGGTTCTGTGGGAAGGACCAGTGAACGGCGATCGAAGGTTCCCTCTCGACCGCGATCCTGCGCCTCAGCCGGTAGAGCGTCAGCCGCTTCGCCAACTCTCCGGCCGCCTCGGCCTCGCAATCGACGAGGACGTCCTCGCCGTCGGCCCAGAGCATGAAGTCGAACAGCGCCTTGCCCTGCGCAGTCAGCAGCCCGGCCCACAGCGGCCGGTCCGGCGCGAGCAGGGCGAGGTCGTGGGTGACCAGACCCTGGAGGAAGCCGCGGACGTCCTCGCCCGAAAGGCGAAGCAGGGCCCGGTCGATCAAGGTGGTTCCGCTCACACGCCCCTGATAGGGAACGAGCGTGACCGAACCAAGCCGCCTCGTGATCCGCCGCCCGGACGACTGGCACGTCCATCTGCGCGACGGCCCGATGCTCGAGGCGGTGGCGCCCTATACCGCCCGGCAGTTCGCCCGGGCGATCGTGATGCCCAACCTCGATCCGCCGGTGACCACGGCGGCCATGGCCGAGGCCTATCGGACACGGATCCGCGCCGCCGCGCCGGGCTTCACGCCGCTGATGACCTGCTATCTGACCGACGATTCGGACCCCTCCGAGCTGACCGGCGGGTTCGAGCGCGGCGCCTGGGCCGCGGCCAAGCTCTATCCGGCCCACGCCACCACCAACAGCGCGCACGGCGTGACCGATGTCCGGAACATCCATCCGGTCCTCGAGGCGATGCAGAAGTCGGGCATGCCGCTGCTCGTCCACGGCGAGGTCACCGATCCCGAGGTCGACGTCTTCGACCGCGAGGCGGTGTTCATCGAGAGGAGCTTCACCGGCCTCGTCCGCGACTTTCCGGCGCTGAAGATGGTGTTCGAGCATATCACCACCGCC
>DASQJV010000465.1:0-2809 GCA_035630855.1 Allosphingosinicella sp.
GGCGCCGCCGGACTTGCCGGCCAGGGCCGAGTCGGCGACGGCGTCGCAATAGAGGCGGATGGCGCGGCTGGCGTCGTCATTGCCGGGGACCGGGAAGGCGATGCCCTGCGGGCTGACGTTGGAATCGAGGATCGCGACGACCGGGATTCCGAGCACGTTCGCTTCCTTGATCGCGAGCTCCTCCTTGTTGGCGTCGATCACGAAGATGACGTCGGGAAGGCCGCCCATCTCGCGGATTCCGCCGAGGCTGAGCTCGAGCTTGTCGCGCTCGCGGGTGAGCTGGAGCACCTCCTTCTTGGTGAGCCCGGCGGTGTCGCCGGAAAGCTGCTCCTCGAGGCTCTTGAAGCGCTTGATCGAGTTGGAAATGGTCTTCCAGTTGGTCAGCATCCCGCCGAGCCAGCGATGGTTGACGAAATGCTGGCCGGAGCGGCGAGCGGCTTCCGCGATCGGCTCCTGAGCCTGGCGCTTGGTGCCGACGAACAGCACCTTGCCGCCGGCGGCGACCGACTGGCGGACGAAGTCGAGAGCGCGCGCGAACAGCGGCACCGTCTGCGAGAGGTCGATGATATGGACCCCGTTCCTGTCGCCGAAGATGTACGGCTTCATCTTGGGGTTCCAGCGGTGGGTCTGGTGGCCGAAATGCGCTCCGGCCTCGAGCAATTGCTGCATGGTGACGTCGGTGGACGCCATGGTCTTTCTCCTTCCGGTTATGCCTCTGCAGGGCCGAGAACCCGCCTTCCCCCGGATCAGGTCCGGGGTTCCGGCGGGCACCGGTATGGTGGCCCTGCATGTGGGATGGGCGCGCATTTAGCGGCGAAGCGGCGGTAAATCAACCCGGCCGCGGGGCTGGCGGCGCCGGCCTCGGGCCATTAGATGGGAGCCGAGCAAGAAACGGAGCCGATCATGTCCCGCCAGCCCAGCTATCCCAAAGACGCCGCCGTGGGCAGCGAGACCTCCGGCGCCGAGGAAGCGGCAGGCGGCGGCGCGCCCGAGGCGCCGGAGGGCTCCAGGCGGACCAAGCACCTCGTCACCGGCGCCGCCATCGGCATCGGCTCGGCCGCCATCGTCGCCGCCCTGCTCTATGCCAAGAAGCGGAAAAGCGACGCTAAATAGCTGAGCGGAAAGCTGAACCTCGCCTGTCCGAAAGGTTCAGGAGAGGTCCAAGGGACTCGGGCTAGACACTCCTTCAGTTGAACAAGGAGTGATAAGATGCGTACCCTCGTCCTCGCCCTTTCCGCCGCCACCCTGACGGTCCCGGCGGTCGCCCTGCCGACCACCCCGGCGGTCGCGCAGACCTATCACGGCAAGACCTGGCGCGGCTCCGACGGCCGCATCTATTGCCGCAAGCCCAACGGGACCACCGGCCTCATCGTCGGCGGCGCCGCGGGCGCCCTCGCCGGACGCGAGATCGCCGGCCGCGGCAGCCGGACCACCGGAACCGTGCTCGGAGCCGCCGTCGGCGCCCTGCTCGGCCGCCACGTCCAGCGCAACGTGATCAGCAACCGCCGCTGCCGCTAAGCCGAGAAAATCCTCCCCGGCATTTGCCGGGGAGGGGGACCAGGCGAAGCCTGGTGGAGGGGCCTTGCTGACTCCTAAGAACCCCTCCACCGCGCTTCGCGCGGTCCCCCTCCCCGCGAAATAGCGGGGAGGACTTGAAACGCCCCGGCCCCGCCGGGGCGTTTTGCGTTGGGGAGGAACGCCGCCCGTGTTATGATCCCGGCCTCTTGGCGAGGGAGCGCGAGATGGGCAGGACGGAGCGTCTGACGCTGCTGACGGCGGCTCTGCTGGCCGGAAGCACGGCCCTGGTCGCCAATCCGGGCGGCGGTTCCGGGGGCTCCAGCGGAAGCAGCACTCCGAGCATGAGCGCTCCCGACTACGATCCCGCCGCCGAATATCGCAAGGGCGTCGAGGCGCTCCAGGCGCAGCGCTACGAGGAAGCGGGGAAGGCCTTCGGCAAGGTTCTGAAGGTCGCCCCGGCCGACGCCAACACCAATTACCTGGCGGGGCTGGCCGCGGCGGGCCTGGGCGACCTCAAGGCGTCGCGCAAATATTATGAGCGGGCGCTCAGGGCCGACAAGGAGATGATCCCCGTCCGCCGCGAGCTCGGCCTCACCTATGCGAAGCTCGGCGAGAAGGAGAAAGCCGACGCCCAGCTCGCGGCGCTGAAGGCGATGCAGGACAAATGCGCCGGCGCCTGCGCCAAAGCGGCCGAGATCGGCACCGCGATCCAGACGCTCACCGCGGCGCTCGGCGCTCCGCCCCAGGCCCGGCTCGAGAGCCGCCCGAGCCTCCTCTTCGCAAGCGCCGCCGCCGGCGACCGCGCCTATCTCGACGCCGTCGCCCTGATCAACGAAGGCCGGTACCAGGCGGCGATCGAGGCCCTCGACTTTGCCCGCGCGACGTTCGGACCCCATCCCGACGTGCTCACCTATCTCGGCTTCGCCAACCGCAAGCTCGGCCGCCACGGAGCCGCCGAAGCCTATTACCGGGCCGCTTTGGCCGCCGCCCCGGGGCATCGCGGCGCCACCGAATATTATGGCGAGCTGATGGTCGAGCGCGGCGACCTCGAAGCGGCCGGGCGGATGCTGGCCAAGCTCGAGGACGGTTGCGATTTCGGCTGCGCCGAGGCCGACGAGCTCAGGCGATGGATCCAGGCCGCGCGCTCGCGCGACTCCTGACCGCACTCCCCCTCGCCCTTCTGTTCGGAGCGGCTTCGGACGGCTCGCAGGTACCGATCCGCGAGGCGCGCTGGCTGGCGCCGGGAGCGCTCTATCAAGGGCTTAGCCGAGAACCTTCCGAATGTTTCGCA
>DASQJV010000466.1:0-3344 GCA_035630855.1 Allosphingosinicella sp.
GCTTGAACGGCTTGATGATCGCCTCGATCTTCTTCACCGGCCGACTCCTGATCTGCTGCGCCGCAGCATAGCGGGACGGGATAGCGGCGCAAGCGGGGTTTCCTGAAGCGGCTCCGCGCCCCTCTCCGACAGTATAACTTCAGCTATCCAAAATAATTTCACCCGTGACGACCGTCACGGCAGCATCGCCGATTCCCCTCTAAACAACCGGGCTCCACCTGAGGGGGCTCAGGAGGCAATAATGCGCAAACTACATGCACTGGTCGCTCTCGCATTACTGGGGGCATCCTCGGCGGCGATGAGCCAATCGCTGCCGCTCGACACCGGCTTCAACAATTCAAATTTCACCTATTACACCGTAAACGGTTCACCGGAAAATTATTGGATCAAGGTCGCGTCGAGCGGCACCTTGACGCCGACACCGGGCTTCAACATTCCCGCGCATCCGGCGTGGCAGACGCTTCCGGGGTCGATCGGCGGCAACCAGACGAAATGGGTCGGCCCGACCGCGACCGGGACGAGCCCTTCCGGCCAGACCACCTTCGCGATCTTCCGCAAATGCTTCTGCCTGATGCCGGGCTACAAGCAGGCGCAGATGAACTTCAAGATCCGCGGGGACGACGGCATCGGCGTCTGGCTGAACTCGGCGGGTAACAATATCTTGCAGTACCAGGGCGGCAGCTTCGGCGGCCCGGCGATCAACGGCCCGGCGACGGCGCCGCAATTCCAGACCGGGCGCAACTGCATCTATGTCCTCGTCGTCGATACGGGCAGCGTCGTCACCGGCTTCAATCTCGCGGGGACGGTCAGCGCCTTTGGGCTGATGCCCATGGCGGCGGCCGGCACCGGCGCGTCGTTCAAGCCGTGCACCTGCGAGGGCCCGGCCGCGGCGTCCGAGCAGGCGACGATCAAGGCCCTCGTCAAGATCGCGAACGGCATCGTCGCCAACGGCGGCGCCGTCCCGGTCAAGGACGAGGGCCCGAGATCGCGCTGAAGCCAGGCCTCAGCAAGGGGTGCGCCCGGCCGGGACGGCGGCCGGGCGCATTCCTGTCGACAAGCACTCGCGGCTTGCCTCCCCGCGCAAAAGGACCGAACCTTGCTCGGAAAGCAGGAGGACGGGCGCAATGACAATCGAAGTGATCGACGGGACGGTCGAGAGCGCCGCTCTCAAGAGCAGCAACGCCAAGGTCGCGATGTACGACAGGATCGTCATCCGCGCCGCCGACGGGTCGGAGCGCCGGCTCGACAAGGTGGCGGTCTCGCCGAGCCTGTCGGCCATGGTCGAGCCCGGCACCCACGGCCGCTTCTACGGCTACAAGGCGATCGACCATCGCGGCCTCTACGCGGCCCGGACCCGGGACGGACGCTCGGCCTTCGCCATCCCGACCGGCAACGAGAAGATCATGCTGATGATGGCGATCGTCGGGCTCGGCGGCTTCGCGATCATGCTCCTCTTCGGAAGCAAGATCGGGCTGCTCAGCCTGGTCCTCGGAGTGCTCGGGGTGGTCGGCTACTTCCGCTACCGCCGCGACCGGCTCGAAGCGCGAGCCCGCTATGACGGCGATTCAGATTACGCCTAGCTCGAGGTCGAAGCGGCGCGCCCGGATCGTCCATTCGATCCAGGCGTGCGGCTCCTCGAGGACTCCGCCGAAGCGGTACTCCTCCAAATCGCCGCCATCCTCGTGGGTGCCTCCGTCCTCGACGACATAAGACGGGCGAAAGGGGGCGGCCGGGTCGCCGCTATATTCGTAGACGGTCCGGGTGGAGCGGGCGACGTCGCCGAAGACCAGCAGTCCGGATCTCGGCCGCCTTTCGTCGGACAGGGGATGATCGCCGCACAGATAGAGGCTCCTCGCCGCGACGACCAATTCGCTTCCCCGCCATTCGGGGGCGGCGAACCGGCATTCGGTGAAATGTATCTCCTCGAATGGGAAGCCGGTTGGACCGCTCATCGCCCTCGGCCCTCGCGGACGGGAGCGCTCACGATCAGTCGATCGGCGGACCGTCGGGGACCGCCGCCAGCTGGTCGGCGGGCAGCTTGCGCACCGCGGCCCATTTGAAATGATAGCGGTCCATGATCGCCGGCCCGGCGATCCAGCGCTTCGTCCCGTCGACCATCAGGAAGATCCGGCCGTCCGGAGTGCCCATGGCGAGATGGGCGCCGTCGGTGAGCGCCGGCCCCTGGCGCTGGCCCTGCGGATTGGCGACCTCGCCGATCCCGCTCCAGTCCCGGAACAGAGCGTCGTAGGTGGCGGGGTTCGGGATGTGGCGGATCATGCCGTCGATCTTCAGGTAGATCCCGCCCTTCTTGGGCTCGAGGACCCGGCGGCCCTCAGCAATATATTCGCCGGAGACCGGCGCACCTTCCGGGATGGCGGCCAGCTCGGCTTCGGAGAGCGACCGGATGGTTCCGGGATCGAAGCCGTAGCGGTCGAAGACGTGGCGCGTGATGATCCACCTCTTCTCGCCGCCGTTGACCAGGAAGACCCGCCCGTCGGACGAACCGCCCGCGAGATAGGCGCCCTCGTCGATGGGATCGCCGACCGGATAGGCGGCGGCGCGATCGATCTCCGTGACGTCGCCCGAGACCCTGAACAGTTTGAGATAGGTCTCGTACGGGACGTGGCGAAGCTTGCCGTCGAGAAGCAGGTAGAGTTCCCCGCCCTTCTCGCGCACCCGGTCGCCCGCGGCGATGGAAGGCGGAGCCGGCTTGCCGGGCTCGGCCAGCGCGCGGATCCGGGTCCAGACCTGGTCTGCGGCCTTGGCGACCTCGCCGGCGGCATTCTCGGTTTCCCGGACGACGACGAAAGCGGCGCCCTCCACCCAGTCGGCGGTCGCCTTCGCGGCGGTGCTGACCGCGCCCGAGACGGTGTCGATGACGATCCTGACCCCGTCCTTGACGTAGACGACCGCCTGCTCGATCGCGTTGAACGCGTCCTCGAACGCCTTGCCGATGTCGTCGAATATGCTCATGACCGTCCCCCCGGCCGTTTGAGAGCCGTAACGATGGTCCGCCGAACGGGAGCGGTCAAGCGCGTAAAAGCGGGCGGCGCGCCCTTCAGCCGTCGTGCTTCGCGATCCAGTCCTCGACGACGGGGGCGATGCGCTCGCGCCATTTGCTGCCGTTGAAGATGCCGTAATGGCCGACGCCCTTGGCGAGGTGATATTGCTTCATGTCGCGCGGAAGCTTCGTCGAGATGTCGAGCGCCGCCCTGGTCTGGCCGATCCCCGAGATGTCGTCGCGCTCGCCCTCGATGGCGAGGAGGGCGACGTCGCGGATGGCGGCCGGGTCGACGCGGCGGCCGCGATGCTTGAGCTCGCCCTTGGGCAGGAGGTGGCGCTGG
>DASQJV010000467.1:0-8325 GCA_035630855.1 Allosphingosinicella sp.
CTGTTCGTCGACACCCGGCGGTCGCGGCCGGTCGAGCGGATCGAGGAGCGGCGCCGCTACCGGCCGCCGCTGCGTCTCGAGCCGAGCTTCCGCTGATGCTCAACGGTTCGCCGCAAGTCCCGGAACTTGCCGACTCTTGGAGCTTTGTCGCGCCATGATGTACGCGTTCCCGATCCTCATCGCCCTGATGCTCAGCTACATGTTCTGGCTGGCCGCCTTCCGGCTAAGGCGCGACCGCCTCGCCGTCGCCCGCCTCTCCCGCCGGCCGAGGCGGCGCTAGCTGGCATATCTTAATTCCTCCCCGAGCAAGCTCGGGGAGGAATGAGAGTGCCTACCTCCGCCGGGCGCTTTCATAGGGCTCCGCCGTCACCGGATAGCCGATGCCTTCCGGGATGCAGACGAAGCGCCTGCCGCCGCGCTCCTCCACCCAGGGCGTGATCCTCTCCACTGCGTGACGTCCGGCGTCGGCGCGCGCTTCGGCGAGCGAGCCGAAACGGGCGAGGCGCTCCAGGTTGCGGCGGGTCGGGAAGATCGCCTTGGCTCGGCCCGCCTCGATCTCGGCGAGCACGTCGGCGGCGGTCGCCCAGAAGGTGTGGACCGATTCGGTCTCGTCGGCGCTGTGGAGAGTCCCGCCCGCCGGCGCCTCGGCCAGATAGAAGAGGGTGTCGAAGCGCCGGGCCTCGCGGAAATTCGGGCACCAGCGGGCGAAGGGGGTGAGCGCCGCCAGGTCGAGCGAGAGGCCCGTCTCCTCGATCAGGGGTGCGAACGGGCGGCCAGCGGCGAGGGCAAGGCGGAGCGCCGCGGCGTCAGGGGCGGGGCGAAGCGCCGGGGCGACTCCGGTCTCCTCGATCGTCTCGCGGATCGCAGCGATCCGGGCGGCGGCATCCGGGAAATCGGGGAAGCGCTCCGCAAGGGCATGGTCTTCGAGATCGATCCGCCCGCCCGGGAAGACCAGCGCTCCGGCGGCGAAGGCCATGGTCTCGGCCCGCTCCAGCATCAGGATTTCGGGCGGCCCGACGCGGGCGGCGCGCATCAGGATGAGGGTGGCGGCCGGTATGGCCTCCGGCAGGTCGTCGTCCATGGCGGGGGCTTAGGCGCGGGAGGAGTGACAGTCACTAATTCTGTTCCCCGGCGGAGGCCGGGGCCCAGTCCCACCGATCAAGAAGCTGGGCCCCGGCCTTCGCCGGGGAACAGGATCAGGCGAAGTCCGGCGACTTGACGACGTGGAGGAGGGCGCCGGGGGCGTAGGGCTTGGTGAAGAAGATGGCGCGCTCGGGATAGCTGCCCTGGGGCGGGCGCAGCGCGCCCGAGACCATGACGATGCGCAAATCCGGCCAGCGCTCGGCGGCGACCCTGGCGAGGGTCATCCCGTCGCCGGCGCAGGCGACGTTGAGGTCGGTGACGAGGACGGCGGTGTCGGGCTCCGCCTCGAGCCGGGCGAGGGCCTCCTCGCAGCCGGTGCATTCGGCGACCTCGAAGCCGTCCTCGATCAGGAGGTCGGCGGTGTTGCGAAGGACGAGCGGCTCGTCCTCGACCAGCAATATCTTGGTCCCAGCCACGCGCGCCTGCCCTCTTCCGGACCGGCGGGGACCGGCCCTGAAGCGCTAACCCGGATCGGGGCCGGGCGTTCCCGAGGTCGGCGGTGGAAGGCAAAGAAAGCTGGGGATCGATTTAATTCCTCCCCGAGATTTCTCGGGGAGGGGGACCAGGCGAAGCCTGGTGGAGGGGCCTTACCGAATCCGAAGAACCCCTCCACCGCGCTTCGCGCGGTCCCCCTCCCCGGCAAATGCCGGGGAGGAATTGTGACGATCACTCCGCCAGCTTGAGCCTTTCCGCCACCGCCTTGGAGTAATTCGGCCCGACCTGGACGATCGCCCCGTCGCGGAGGACGAGGGCGCTGATCGTCCGGCCGAGGCGCTGGACCTCGACGACGTTGGCGGGGCGGGCGAAGGCCGAGCGGTGGACCCGCATCAGCTGGGCGGGGTCGAGCTTCTCCTCGAGGGCGCGCATCGAGATTCGGAGGATGTGGCTGCGGGTCGCGGTGTGGAGCATGACATAGTCGCGCTGGGCCTCGATCCAGTCGATCGACTCGACGGGCACGAAGACGGCGCCGGCCCGGGTCGGCACCCAGAGGCCGTCCTCGCGGCCGCTCTCCTGGGGCTGGGCCGATTCGGCCCGGCCGGCGAGGGTGCGCTGATGCTTGCGGCGCTTGGCGCGCTCGACCGCCTGCCAGAGCCGGTCGAAGCGGACCGGCTTCAGCAGATAGTCGGCCGCCTCGACCTCGAAGGCGTCGGGGGCATATTGCTCGAAGGCGGTGACGAAGATGATCTCGGGCCGGTCCTCGGGCGGGAGGGTGGCGGCGACGCGGAGGCCGTTCTGCTCGGGCATCTGGATGTCGAGCAGGGCGAGGTCGGGCTTCAGGCGCTCGATCGCCTCGGCGGCCTCCCGGCCGTCGCGGGCGGTGCCGATCACCTCCGCCCCGGCGATGTCGCGGAAGAAGACCTGGAGCCGCTCCAGGGCGAGCGGCTCGTCGTCGACGAGGAGGGTTCGGAGGGTCATGCGACCAGCTCCAGGGCCGGCGCCTCGTGGACCGGTATGCGCAGGAGGACCGTGAAGCCGCCGTCATGGGCGAGGGTCTCGAGCCGGCCGCGCGGGCCGTAGATGACCTCCAGGCGGCGCCGGGTGTTGTCGAGCCCGACCCCGGTCCCGGCCGGACGCGAGCCGGCGACCGCGCCGCCGTTGTCGCTGACCGAGAGGATGAGATCGTCGCCGTCGCGGCGGGCCCCGACCCGGACGATGACCGGACGGCTGGTCGGGGCGACCCCGTGCTTGACCGAATTCTCGACCAGGGGCTGGAGGATGAAATTGGGGATGGAAAGCTCGAGCAGGGCGTCGGGCGCGGCGAACTCGACGGTGAGCCGGTCGCCGAAGCGGATCGACTCGATCTCGAGATAGGTCTGGAGCGTCTCGAGCTCCTCGCCGAGGGTGACCTCGCTGCGGCCGTCGCCGACCAGAGCGGTGCGCAGGAAGACGCACAATTTGGCGAGCATCGCCTCGCCGTCGCGGTTGCGGCCGGTGACGATCAGCGACGAGATGGCGTTCAACGTGTTGAACAGGAAATGCGGGTTGAGCTGGAGGCGCAGGGCGGTGAGCTGGGCGGTCTGGGCGAGGGTCCGGGCCTCGGCGAGCTGGAGGTCGCGCTCGCGCACCGCCTGGTTGGTCTGGAGGATGATGTAGGTCGTTCCGAGCCAGCCGTAGAGCCAGGAGAAGCTGATGAAGTTGGAGACGGTGCGGTTGACGACGTCGGCGGGTATGTCGTGCTCGCCCATGAACATCTGGATGATATTGGCGCCGAACAGGGCGTCGCTGAGCGAGAAGGCGAAGGCGGTCACGCAGACGGCGGCGAACACGCCGCCGACCTTGAGCGGAGTCGGCGAATTCTGAAGGCGGGCGCAGGCCCAGTAGAGCGGGACGCTGAGCGCCATTCCGATGGCGACGACCAGCGCCGTCATGCCGACCGCGAATTGCGGCAGCCTTCCCTTGGAGACGAGGACAGGCATCAGGAAGAGGATGAAGGTGAAGGCCCAGACGCCGAGGGTGAGCTTCGCCGCCTGCAGCGCGACCCTTGGGCGATGCGGAATCTCGTTCATCCCGATCATCCTATAGCGCCGGAGCGGGAAACGCCGCCCTTTTCGTCGCATCAGGGGAGGGTTTCGCAGAAACTCATCCAGCGGACGGCGAGGGCGGCGGCGGCGGGACGGCGATGACATTGTCGACGATCAGCTTCCAGCCGTCGGAGCGGCGCTGCCAGATGCGGACATAATGGCCGGCTATGGGGCGCCCGCCCTTCTGCCACCGGGCCGTCCCGTAGGTGTAGGCGAGGTCGCCGCCCGCCGACGTCTCGCCGCCGAGCGGAGCGGTCTCGATCCTGTCGGGCCCGGCGGCGAGCAGCGGCGCCCAGGCGGCGGGGCCGACGGCAGGCTGCGGGCCCGCGCGCATCAGCCGGCCGTCGGTTGCGAGGAAGCGGGGCAAGGCGGCGCGCGCGTCGACCGCGAGGGCCGCCGCGAGATGGGCCTCGGCCGCCCTCAGGCTCCCCGACGCATTGTCTCCGCGCGAAGCCTGTCCGGGAGGGAGCGCGGTCACCGGCGCGTCGGGCCCGTAGGGCGCGGCTTCGCGGGTGGGCGGGCCGTGGTCGAGAACCCAGCGCCAGCTGCCGTCCGGCTGGCGCCTCCAGATGGTGAAATACCAGCCGTGGCGGGCGCCCTCGCCCTCGCCGATGAGATAGGGGCCGGTGGTGAAGCCGAGGTCCCTGGAGACGGCGATCCCGGCGTAGACCGGCCACCATACGAGCTTGCCGGGCGGTATCGGGTTCGCGGCGAGCGCCGCTTTGGCGTTGGTCGGACTGGGCTGGAAGACCAGCCCGTCCGGCGCGGAATAGCGGACGAAGGCGGCGTTCACCCCCTCGCTCCGGGCGGCGCCGGCGAAGGCGCGCTCGGCGGCGACGACCTCGCCGACGTCGGCCAGCGGCGCGGCGGCGGCGAGCGAGGCGACGGGAAAGGCGGCGAGGGCGAGCGGGAAAGGTCTCATCGAAGGCTTTCGCAAAGAGTGTGGTGCGCCGCGGGAGGAGGGCGGAGGGGCGTGCCGACCTCCCGCGGCGTCCCCCTGGCGTTAGTCGAGACCGGTCCGGCATCGCACCTCGCCGCGACGACGGAAGGCGCCGGCGCGGCGAAGCCCGGCCGGTGCGACGAAGGCGCCGGTCATTGCGATGAAACGCTTGCGAACACCATTCGGCGCGATTCGGCGCGACGTGTCTTGCGTTGGACACGATAGGCTGACATTGTCACGCGCGTCGCGGGGGGATTCGCAAGCTCGTTCAATGCTTTGACCGGTTCGGCCGCCCTCTGGCGCGGCGGCTCCGATTGCCGGCGAGACCTTCCCCCCGACCGGCGGCGCGCAGGGGCGCGCCTTCGCCGCACTCGTGAAAGGATCGTTCGTCGATGGCCGCCATTTCGCTCACCTCCGCCGGCACCGCCTATACCCAGAACTTCAACGCGCTCTCGAATACGGCGGGAAGCACGACCAACGATCTCAACAACGACCCGCAGCCGCTGCCCGGCTGGTTCATCAACGAAACCGGCCTCGGCGCCCGCGACAACGAGCAATATGCCGTCGATACCGGCGGTTCCAACACCGGCGACATCTTCAGCTACGGAAGCAGCGGAAGCACCGATCGTGCGCTCGGCTCGCTCCAGAGCGGCACCTTGATTCCGACCATCGGCGCCCAGTTCACCAACAATACGGGCCAGACGATCACCGAGCTCGTCATCTCCTACACCGGCGAGCAGTGGCGGATCTCCAACACGGCCGCGGCGCGCGACGACCGGTATGATTTCCAGATCTCGACCGACGCGACCAGCCTCGCGTCGGGCACGTGGAGCGACGTCAACGCGCTCGATTTCACCAACCCGATCAAGACGGCCGCCGCCGCCGGGGCGCTCGACGGCAATGCCGCGGCGAACCGAGTCGCGATCACCCACACGATCACCGGCCTCAACATCGCTCCCGGGGCGACCTTCTGGATCCGCTGGACCGACCTCAACGCCAGCGGCGCCGACGACGGACTCGCCATCGACGACTTTTCGCTGACTCCCGTCACGGCCGCGGGCGGCGAGAGCCAGACCGTGGTCTTCAACCCGACGTCCGTCACGCTCGCGGAAGGCAATTCCGGTGAGGCGATCTACACCTTCACCGTCACCCGCACCGGCGGAACGACCGGAACGCTCGACTTCTCCGGCACGATCGGGGCCGGGACGACCGACGCGGCCGATTTCACCGGCGGCGTGCTCCCGACCACGTTCAGCGGCTCGATCGCCGCCGGACAGGCCAGCGCGACCGTCACCGTCAGCGTCAACGGCGACACGGTCATCGAGGCCAACGAATCGTTCCAGCTCACGCTCACGAACGTCAGCAACAGCGACGGCACCGTCACCGCGAGCATCGGCGCCAATTCGGTCGCGACCGGCAATATCACCAACGACGATACGCCGGTCCTGTCGGTTGACAACGTCTCGATGACCGAGGGCGACAGCGGCACCGTCACCTACACCTTCACCGTCAGCCTCGACCGCGCGGCGCCGACCGGCGGAGTCACCTTCGACATCGCGACCGCCGACGACAGCGCGACCACGGCCGACGGCGACTATGTCGGCCGCACCCTCACCGGCCAGACCATTGCCGAGGGCCTCACCAGCTACACGTTCGACGTCACCGTCAACGGCGACACCGCGGTCGAGCCGGACGAACTCTTCCTCGTCAACGTCACCAACGTCGTCAACGCGACCGTCGGCGACGGCCAGGGCGCCGGCACGATCGTCAACAACGACCAGCCGCCGATCCCGGTCGCCTCGGTCGCCGACGTCGCCGTCGCGGAGGGTAATAGCGGGGTCAAATATCTCGTCTTCACCGTCAGCCTCAGCTTCGCGCCGACCGGCCCGGTGACCCTCGATTATGCGACCTCGAACGGCACCGCGGCCGCGGGCTCCGACTATCTGGCGGTCAGCGGCCAGCTGTCCTTCGCCGCCGGCGAGACGAGCAAGACGGTTTCGGTGCCGGTGATCGGCGACACCGCGGTGGAGGCGGCCGAGACCCTCAACCTGACTTTGTCCAACCCCTCCGGCGCCACCGTGGGCGACGACACCGGAATTGGAACGATCACCAACGACGACAGCACGACGGGCGGCTATTTCCCGCTGGTCAATGGCAACTTCCAGGAAAACTGGACCGACACCGGCCGGATCACGGCCAATGACGACTGGAGCAACGTCCCCTTCATCGTCGGCTATCTCGGCGACATCAGCACGGGCACCACCGCCGACGTAGATCCGACGACCCTGACCGGTTCGGCGCTCGGCGCGGTCGACGTCATCGCCAACCAGAACGCAACGACCAGCACGTCGGGCGGAGTCGCCGAATTCCAGATCGCCAATCCCACCATCGGCCTCCAGGGCTCCGGTACCGCCGACGCGCCGAGCATCGTCCTCTACATGGACTCGACCGGCCGGAGCAGCGTCCGCCTCCAGGCGACGCTTCGCGACCTCGACGCCAGCACCGACAATGCCGCGCAGCAGATCAACGTCCAGTATCGCACCGACCCCAACGGCAGCTGGACGAACGTTCCCGGCGCCCATTTCACCGATGTCACCACCGCCGGCAGCGCTACCCAGACCACGGCGCTCGACGTCGTTCTGCCCGCGGGCGCGAACAACTCGCCGACGCTCCAGATCCGGATCATGACGGTCAATGCCAGCGGCAATGACGAATGGGTCGGGATCGACGACATCGTCGTGTCCAGTGCCTCCGCGGGATCGATCCTGTCGATCGCCGACACCGCCGCCTTCGAAGGCACCGGCGGCGCCAGCACGATCAGCTTTACCGTCACTCGCGCCGGAGACACGACCGGCGCCACCACCGCCGACTGGACCGTCTCCTTCGGAAGCGGCGGCTTCCCCGCCAGCGCCGGCGACTTCGCTGCCGCCCAGCCGCTCACCGGGCAGGTCAGCTTCGCCGACGGCGAGACCAGCAAGACGATCACCCTGAACCTCGAGCCGGACTCAATCCCCGAAGCGGACGAGGGCTTCACCGTTACCCTTTCCAATCCTTCGAGCGGCATCTTGTCCGATTCGTCGGCGCTCGGGACGATCGTCAACGACGACGGCAGCCCGCCATTCGTCTCGATCAGCGACGTCGCCCAGGCCGAGGGCAATTCCGGGACGACGGTCTTCACCTTCACCGTCACCCGCACCGGTGGCAGCGGCGCCTTCACCACCGACTATGTGACCACCAACGGCTCGGCCGCCTCGGGCTGCGACTATGTCCACACGATGGGGACCCTGAGCTTCGCCGCGGGCGAGAATTCGAAGACGATCGAGATCACCGTCAACGGCGACACGACGGGCGAATTCGACGAGACGTTCAACGTCGAGCTGTTCAACCCCACCGGCTTCGCGGTCTATTCCGACGGCGTCGGGACCGGCACGATCGTCAATGACGATCCGCTCTACATCCATCAGATCCAGGGCACGTCCTACTACAGCCCGATCCTCGCCGCCGAGGGCAAGAACGGCTTCAACGTCGCCTCGACGACGATCGTCACCATCCAGGCGGTCGTCACCGCGCTCGACGGCGACGGCCCCCGTCAGGGCTTCTACCTGACCGAGCAGTTCAGCGACTGGGATTCGAACCCGCTGACCTCGGAAGGCATCTTCGTGATGACCCGCAACGATGCGGGGACCGGCAGCGATCTCGTCACCGCCGCCCCGGGCATCC
>DASQJV010000468.1:0-7752 GCA_035630855.1 Allosphingosinicella sp.
CCGGCTTCCTCTATGCCCTTTCGGTCGCCGACAACATGCTGAAGGGCGGGATGGCGGATTATGCGCTCGTCATCGGCTCTGAGACGTTCAGCCGGATCCTCGACTGGGAGGATAGGACCACCTGCGTCCTGTTCGGCGACGGCGCCGGGGCGATCCTGCTCCATTCGGTCGACGCCCAGGACAAGGGCGTGCTGGCGACCAGGCTCCACGCCGACGGCCGCCACAACGACCTGCTCTTCGTCGACGGCGGAGCCTCGACCACCGGGACGATCGGCAAGCTCAGGATGAAGGGCAAGGAGGTCTTCCGCCACGCGGTGGTCAATCTCGCCGCCGTGCTCAACGAGGCCCTGGAGGCGGCCGGCCACACCGCCGACGAGGTCGACTGGGTCGTCCCTCACCAGGCCAATAAGCGGATCCTCGACGCGACCGCGAAGAAGCTCGGACTCGATCCGGCGCGGGTGATCGTGACCGTCGACCAGCATGCCAACACCTCCGCGGCGTCGGTGCCGCTGGCGCTCGACACGGCGGTGAAGGACGGCCGGATCAAGCCGGGCGATCTGATCGTGCTCGAGGCGATGGGCGGGGGCTTCACCTGGGGCGCCGCCGTCGTCCGCTACTGATCCGCGACTGAAATGCATGGACCTAGGTAAAACCCGAATGTGCATTCAGAGCATTTTGCCGATTATTGTGCCTTCGCCGGGGCGCGATTGCGACGATCCTGCGGGCCCGCGACGAGGCCGCTCCGGCGCAATCGCGGTTTGCAACTAAGTGCAAGCTGGACTATGGTTTTTGACAGCCTCGGGGGGAGGGAGAAGAAATGGCCGACGCGGGAACCATCAGGCGGACTGACGCCGGGACCTTGACGCGCGCCGACCTTGCGGACGTCATCCATCGCGAGATCGGGCTTTCCAGGGCCGAATCGGCCGGGATCGTCGAGCGGATCCTTCATCATATGTGCCACGCTCTGTCCGAAGGGCAGAATGTGAAGATTTCGGGTTTCGGAAGCTTCATCCTGCGCGACAAGGGCGAGCGGGTCGGCCGCAATCCCAAGACCGGCGTCGAAGTTCCGATCGCGCCGCGCCGAGTGCTCACCTTCCGCGCCAGTCAGATCATGCGCGAGCGGATCGCCAAGGGCGGTTAGGACCTGCACTCACAACCGGAGACGGCCGTGATCGACCGGAGAAGTCGGCTGGGTAGGAGAGGGCCGAAGGGCGGGTCAGGATACCCGTCCGAGGCACTCGACGCCCCCAGCCGACTTCTCCGGTCGACCGCGAAGCGGCGGGCTGTCCTTTGTCGCCCGGACAGCGTCGCTCGATCGGTCACGATGCGTCGAGCATCGCTCCCTCCTCGCTCCTTGCCGGACAACAAATGCCAGCCCGTCACGACCGTCTCCGGTTGTGAGTGCAGGTCCTAAGCCGTGGCGGACGCCACCGGCAAGAGCGAACAGGCTTTCCGCACGATCGGCGAGCTCGCGTCCGAGCTGGACGTCCCGCAGCATATATTGCGCTACTGGGAAAGCCGCTTCCCGCAGCTGAAGCCGCTCCAGCGCGCCGGCAACCGCCGCTATTACCGCCCCGCCGACGTCGCTTTGGCGCGGCGCATCCATCGCCTGCTCAACCAGGACGGCTACACGATCCGCGGGGTCCAGCAATTGCTGGCGAGCGGCGCCGGCGACGGCGGGACGGCCGTCGAGGCGATTCCGCAGCCGCGCCAGGTGGAGCCTGACGGCGCGCTTCCGCTGGAGCAGCTCAAGGCCATCCGCCAGACCCTGGCCGAGGCGCTGGACGCCTAAGCCGTCATGCCGGACTTGATCCGGCATCCACGAACACGGACCGTCGAGAATCTCGCACCTCAGTGTTCATGGGTTCCGGCCTCGCCGGAATGACGGGCTTATTCCGAATCCGGCCCGAGCTCCCGGTCGAGGTCCCTCGGCCGGATGAATCGGACGATCCGGCCCGAGCGCCCCGCCACCTCGGCCCAGCGCTGCGCCGGAAGCTCGATCTCGGCCAGGGTCCCGGTCGGATATTTCACCTCGACCTCGCCGCGAAGCCCGGCCTCGTCGCGACTCGAGAGCGCCAGGGCAAGCTCCTCGAGGCCCGGATTGTGCCCGACCAGAAGCAGGCGCCCGACCGGGTCCGGCGCCGCCCTGACGATCTCCAGCAAGGTCGCCGTGGAAGCGAGATAGAGCCTCCGGTCATAGTCCGGGCGGAGCGCGCCATAGACCGGCTCCACCTCCTCCAGCGTCTCGATCACGCGGCGGGCGGGGGAGGCGAGGACGAGGTCGAAGGCCAGGCCCCGCGCCTTCATTTCCCGGGCCACGGCTCGGGCCGCCTTTCGGCCGCGCGGGTTGAGGGGCCGGTCGAAGTCGCGGCTGACCGGGTCGTCCCAGTCCGACTTGGCGTGGCGCAGCAGGGTCAGGGTCTTCATTCGGCGTCTTCGGCCTGCCTCTCGTCGAGCGCCTGATGCCCGAAACCCGGTCCGGTTGAAAGCCGCGAGCGAACCCGCTCGACCGCCTCGGCGAGGCTGAGGCGCCGGATCGGAGTCCCGGGCGGAAAGGCCGAGAGCAGGCGGGTCGGGGTCGCCGCGGAAAGGAGGACGAAGACGCCTCGATCCTCCTTTCGGCGGATGAGCCGGCCGAAGGCCTGGGCGAGCCGGGCGCGGACCACCCGGTCGTCATAGGCGCTTCCTCCGCCCGCGGCCTTGCGGGCGGCGTGGAGGACGGTCGGCCGCGGCCAGGGCACGCCCTCCATCACCACCAGGCGGAGCGAATGGCCGGGGACGTCGACCCCGTCCCTCAGGGCGTCGGTGCCGAGCAGCGAGGCGTGCGGATCGTCGCGGAAGATGTCGACCAGGGTGCCGGTATCGATCGGGTCGACATGCTGGGCGTAGAGCGGCAGGCCCGCCCTGGCGAGGCGGTCGGCGATCCGGGCGTGGACCGCCTTCAGCCGCTGGATGGCGGTGAACAGGCCGAGGGTCCCGCCCTCGGCCGCCTCGACCAGCCGCGAGTAAGCGCCGGCGAGCTGGGCGACGTCGCCGCGCTTGACGTCGGTGACGATCAGAACCTCGCTGTTGGCGGCGTAATCGAAGGGGCTTGCGGCGCTGAAGCGGCGCACCGGCCCCGGCACGTGGGCGGCGCCGGTCCGCGCCTCGGCGCTGTCCCAATCCTCCGCGCCGCGCAGGGTCGCCGAGGTGACGATGACGCTGTGCGCCGGCTTGAGCACGGTCTCGGCCAGCGGCCTCGCCGGGTCGAGCCAGCGGCGATGGAGGCCGATGTCGAACTCGCGGCCGTCGATCCTCTCGACCGCGAGCCAGTCGACGAAATCGGGATCGGCCGGGCCGCCGAGCCGGGCCGCCAGCGCGACCCAGGCGGCGATCGTCTGGGTCCGCCAGGCGAGTCCGCCTATCGCCCCCTCGATCCGCGCCCGGGCCTGCGAATCGAGCCAGTCGGGAGCGTCTTCCAGAACAGCCTCGAGCCGCCGGGCGAGCGCCATCAGCGGCCGCATCAATTGCTCGAGCGCTTCCACCGCCGGAGCGGCCGCGGCGACGATGGCGCCGTCGAGCTCGGCCATCTCGGTCTCGATCCCGTAGCCGGCATCCTGGGCGGTGGCGCGGGCGTAGACGGTGCCCCGAACCGCCGCGAGCAGCTTCTCGACCGGACCGAAGGGCAGGCCTTCCGCGATCCGCTGAAGCCAGCCGTCGCTCGGCAGCAGCCCGGCCGCCTGGATCGCCGTCTCGAGCGCGAGAGCCCCGGCCTCGTCATAGGAGGCGACGTCCATCAGCCGCGCCGCGAGCCCGCGGCGGCGGCCGCGCGACCGGCTCTCCGGGCCGACGATCCAGCGCCTGAGCTCGATCGCCTCCTGGCCGGTCAGGGCGGCGGCGAAGGTCGAATCGGCCGCTTCGAACAAATGATGGCCCTCGTCGAAGACGATCCGAGTCGGAGGATTGCCGCCGTCGCGGCCGCGCGCGGCGTTGACCATCACCAGGGCATGGTTGGCGATGACGATGTCGGCGTCCTGGCTCGCCCGCACCGAGCGCTCGATGAAGCATTTGCGATAGTGCGGGCAGCCGGCATAGACGCATTCGCCGCGGCGGTCGGTGAGCGCGGTCGCTCCCGCCCGGCGGAACAGGGTCGGAAGCCAGCCCGGAAGGTCGCCTCCGACCATGTCGCCGTCCTTGGTGAAGGCGGCCCAGCGGGCGACGAGCTGGGCGAGGATCGCGGCCCGGCCGGCGAAGCCGCCCTGAAGCGCATCCTCTAGGTTGAGCAGGCAGAGATAATTCTCGCGGCCCTTGCGGACGACGATCCTTCGCCGCCTCGCCTCCGGATCGGGGAACAGGCGCAGGCCCTCGCGGTCGAGCTGACGCTGAAGCGCCTTGGTGAAGGTCGAGACCCAGACCGCCCCGCCGGCGTTTTCCGCCCACAGCGAGGCGGGGGCGAGATAGCCCAGCGTCTTGCCGATCCCGGTTCCGGCCTCGGCGAGAAGCATGTTGGGCTGGCCTTCGGCGGCGCGCGGATCGAACGCTCCGGCGGCCGCGGCGGCATAGTCGCGCTGCCCCTCGCGGACCTCGGCGCCCCGGCCGACGAGCCGGCCGAGCCGCTCGACCGCCTCGTGCTCGGTCACCCGCACGGTCCTCGGGGCCGGCCGGGCGGCGCCCTCCTCCCATTCGGGGAGCCTCGAGAAGAGCCAGCGCTCGTCGCGCTCCGGCCGACCCAGCCGCTGGGCGACGGCCGGCGCCCACGACCAGCGCAGCCGCCCCAGCGCCTGCGCCGACGCCCAGGCGCCCTCGCGTTCCGGCCAGTCCGACTCGAGGGTCGCCAGCAGCCGGGCGGCGGCTCGCAGCAGAAACGGCGCGGCGTCCGAATCGCCCGACGGCGGCTCGATGCCGAGCGCGGCCGCGAGCCCGTTGGGAGTCGGCACCGCGAAGCGCGCCGGATGGACGAAGGCGAACAGCTCGAGCAGGTCGAGGCCCGACAGGTCGGGATAGCCGAGCCTCTGGCCGACCAGCGGCGCGTTCAGCATGATCAGGGGGGTCTCGGCGGCCCGGGCGATCGCTTCGCCCCGGCCGAGCCCGCGCACCTCGCCGTCCGGAGAGGTCAGCCAGATTCCGCCATGGGTCGCGTGCAGCGCGGGGTAAGGGAGAGTCGCAATCACTGCCGGGGGATCAGCCGGGCGATGGCGTCGAGCGCGTTGTCGGGGTCGGGCACCGAGTAGAGATCCACGATCTCGTCTTTCCCGCCTTCCTCCTCGCCTTTCAGGGTCAAGGAGATGTAGCCGCGGCCGCGCTGGTCGATGTCGACCAGCAGCGCCTCGATGATCCGCTCGGCGGGGATGTCGCGGTGGACGGCGCCGGTGAGCGGCGCGATGAACAGGATCCGGCGGTCGGTGACCGCGAGCCGTCCGAAGATGTCGACGTAGAGGTCGCCCAGGAAAGCCGGCGCGTGGCCGAAGACGAGCCAGGCCATCGGGCCGAGGTAGATGCAGGCGACGAGCAGGATGGCGCCGCCCGCGCTGAACTTGGCGAAGGTCGTGTCCATCGAATTTCCCTTCGACCAGGCGAACCACACCGCCCAGATGAAGGGCAGGGTCAGCGGCACGGCCGCGCCGAGCATCAGCTTGCGATTGGCGCCGGCCGCGCCGAAGCCCCGGCGCCCGCTCCAGCGGATGGTCTCGCCGGGCCGGATCGGGGCGGGGCCGCTTTCGGGCCCTTCCAGGTCCGGCCGCTCGTCGCGGACGGCAATCCCGAGCCCCTCCAGCACCTCGATGGCGCAATCGGCATTGGCGACCCCGAACAGGGTGGGCCTCGGGCCGGACCGGCCCGATTCGCCGCGCAGGGTCTTGAAGGCGAGCGCCCTCCGGCCCTCCGGCCCGCGGACGACCGCATAATGGATGTCCGTGATCGGAAAGGCCAGGCGGCGGCGTCCGGACTTGACGACGAGGCGCCCGGGGGTGAGCGCGAACATCGTGGACGGGGCCATCGCCACCCGGTGCAGGATTGCGACCAGCATCCACAGGCACAGGGCCCCGAAGATCGCAGCGACATAGGCCGATCCGCTCGTCCGGAGGGTCAGGCCGCCGACCTCGGCCGTTCCGGCTCTCCACTCGACGCCGAGCCACAGCCAGAGCAGACCGCCGAGCAGCAGGGCCGGAAGCACCGCGACCGGCCACAGGGCCGCGAAGGTCGCCCCGCTCCGCCCGCGCCCGGCCCAGAGCACCGCCTCGCCCGGCTCGGCCAGCGCCGCGGCCTGCTCGGCGAGGCCCGGCGGAAGCGCGGCCTCTTCGGCGCTGAGGGGGAAAGCGTAGGCCATCGCCCGAACTATAGACGATGCGGAACGAAAGCAAAACAGGCTGGCGCCTTCCTGCCTCCCCCTCCCCATGTTCCGGATGGGGAGGCAGCTAGCCCCCGCCCGGCGCCTTCGCTAGGAGCGCCCCATGGACGAGAAGGAAGTGATCCGCGCCGCCGCCCTGGTGTCGAAGGCCTGGCCCTATGAGGAAGCGCGCAAGCTGCTCAAGCGCTATCCCGACGGCCCGCCGAGCGGGGAGATCGTGTTCGAGACCGGCTATGGCCCCAGCGGCCTCCCCCATCTCGGCACCTTCCAGGAGGTGGCGCGCACCCTGATGGTCCGCCACGCTTTGTCGGAGATGGTCGACTGGCCGAGCCGGCTGATCGCTTTCTCCGACGACATGGACGGGATGCGCAAGGTCCCTCCGGGCGTTCCCCACCAGGACATGATGCACGCGCATCTCGACCGGCCGCTGAGCCGGGTGCCCGATCCCTATGGCTGCGGCCACGGGAGCTATGCGGCCCACAACAACAATCTGCTCCGCCAATTCCTCGACCGCTTCGGCTTCGACTATGAGTTCCTGGCCTCGTCGGATTGCTATTGCTCCGGCCGCTTCGACGAGGTTCTCCGCCAGGTCTTGCGCAAATATCGCGGCATCCTCGACATCATGCTCCCCACCCTGCGCGAGGGGCGGCGGCAGACCTATTCGCCGGTGCTTCCGATCAGCCCGGAAAGCGGCAAGGTGCTCCAGGTCCCGATCGAGGTCGTCGACGCCGAGTCGGGTCTGGTCCGCTACACCGATCCGGACAGCGGCCAGGAGGTCGAGCAGTCGATCCTCGGCGGCGGCGCCAAGCTTCAGTGGAAGGTCGACTGGGCGGCCCGCTGGGTCGCGCTCGGGGTCGATTACGAGATGTCCGGCAAGGACCTGATCGACTCGGTCACCCAGAGCTCGAAGATCGCCAGGGTCCTCGGCGCCCGGCCGCCCGACGGCTTCAATTTCGAACTCTTCCTCGACGAGAATGGCGAGAAAATCTCCAAGACCCGGGGCAACGGCGTGACGATCGACGAGTGGCTGACCTACGCGCCTGAGGAGAGCCTTGAATTCTACATCTACCGCGAGCCGAGGAAGGCCAAGCAGCTGAGCTTCGGGATCATCCCCAAGGCGGTCGACGAATATTACCAGTTCCTCGCCGCTTACCCCGGCCAGGAGCCGGACAAGCGCCTCGGCAACCCGGTCCACCACGTCCACGCGGGCGCGGTGCCGCCGGCTCGCCTTCCGCTCAGCTTCGCTTTGCTCCTCAACCTCGTCGGAGTCGCCTCGACCCACGACAAGGATTTGCTCTGGGGCTTCGTCAGGCGCTACGCCCCCGACACCTCGCCGGAGAGCCATCCCGAGCTCGACGCTCTGATCGGCCACGCCCTCGCTTACTTCCGCGACTTCGTCGCCGGCTCGCTCCGCAGGCGCCCCCCCG
>DASQJV010000469.1:0-2698 GCA_035630855.1 Allosphingosinicella sp.
GACGACCAGATGAGATCGTTGGCCCGCACCGCGCTGAACAGCGCCTGGAGGTCCTGGGCGGCCATGAAGCCCCGGTGGAGCAGGTGGCGCTCCATCGCCCGAAGCTGCTCCGGCTCGGAGAAGGTCGCCCACTGGCCGAGATGGGAGAAATCGAACATCGTCCCGATCGTGGTCGCCGAGGCGACCCGGTCGCCCTCGCCCTTCGCCGCCAGCAAGGCGAGCGCGATGGCGAGAAGGGTGCCGCCCATGCAGAAGCCGAACATGTCGACCTCGCGCTCGCCGGTCGCCTTTTCGATCGCATCGAGGGCCTCGATCGGCCCCTGGCGGATGTAATCGGCGAGGCCCTTGTCGGCGAGCTCCGGGCCGGGATTGACCCAGGAGATGACGAAGACCGTATGGCCCTGCTCGACCAGCCAGCGGATCAGCGAGGATTTGGGCTGGAGGTCGAGGAGGTAATATTTGTTCACCAGCGGCGGCACGTAGAGGATCGGGCGCTTCCACACTTCGTCCGTCGTCGGAGCATATTGGATCAGCTCCATCAGCTCGTTGCGGTAGACGACGCTGCCCGGAGTGGCGGCGATGTCGACTCCGAGCTCGAACTCCCGCTCCGCCCGGCGCTGGACGATGCCGGGGGTCTCGGCGGCGTCGGCGAGGAGGTTGGCGAGGCCGGAGAGGAGGCTGATCGAGCCGGTGTCGATCGCCTTCCTGATCGCCTCCGGGTTGGTGAAGGCGAAATTGGCCGGCGAGATGGCGTTCAGATATTGCTGGGTGAAGAATTCGACCCGGGTCCGGGCGCCTTCGTCCAGCCCTTCGGCCTCCTCGACCATCTCGAGCGCGCGCTTCGCCGTGAGCAGATAGGCCTGCTTGAGATAGTCGAAGACCGGCTCCTCGTTCCAGGCGGGATCGTTGAACCGGCGGTCGCCGCGCTCCGGCGCGGCGACGGGATCGACGGGCTTTCCGGCGGCGCGCGAGGCGGCGGACTGCCACAGCTTCAGCCAGTCGGAGGCGGCCTTCTGCTGGGCTTTGATCAGCTCGCCGGGATGGGTCCAAAGATGCGCCGCGAACTCGCCGAAGGCGCGGGCCGGAGCGGCCGGATCGAAGGGCTGGGGGACATGCGGGTCGAGCGGCTTCGCCGCGGCGCTGGTCGCCAGATGGACGGCGTTGGCGACGACCTTCGACCAGGCTTCGGCGAGATCGGCCGGGCTCGGCAGGGTTTCGGGAAGCTTGAAGACGGTGGAGGGGGCTTCGGGCATTTTCGTCCTATCGTCATTCCGGCGAAGGCCGGAATCCATGAACACCGCAATGTGCGATGCCGCCCGTCCGTGTTCATGGGTCCCGGGTCAAGCCCGGGATGACGCGGATCAGAGCGCCATCAGCTCCTCGAGGGCGCCGCAGTCGCGCGGGGTCACGAACAGGAACAGAGTCGCCCGGTCCGGGTTCCGGGCGGCCCAGCCGGCTTCCGGGTCGGCCGGCGTGCGGAAATCCGCAGCTTCCGCTTCGACAGGAGCCTGGTGATTGGCCAGCACGGCGGCGGTCCGGGTCGCGAACATGACGTTTTCTGCCTCTTGAAGGGGAGGACCTCCTCTCTCACAACCCGGCGCCTCCGGCCATCGGCATTGTGCGGAGACCGTTGTGCATATATTCCCATACCCATGGCCGATTTCGACTGGAACGACGTCCGCGCCTTCCTCGCCGTCGCGCGCAGCGGCCGGCTGACCGCGGCCGCCGCCCGGCTCGGGGTCGACCATTCGACCCTCTCGCGCCGGATCGCCGCGCTCGAGCATTCGCTCAAGGCCAAGCTCTTCGACCGCAGCCCGTCCGGCTACACCCTGACCGACGCCGGTCGCCGGCTGAGCCCGCTCGCCGAGGAGATGGAGCGGCTTGCGCTGGGCGCGGCCGAGCGGGTCGGCGGAAGCGCGGCGATCGTCGAGGGCGTGGTCAGGATCGGGTCGCCGGAAGGCTTCGGAAGCTATTTCCTGGCGCCCCGGATCCAGAAGCTGAAGGCGCGCCATCCCCGGCTGGTCGTCCAGCTGGTCGCCGGCTCGGCCGTCTTCAGCCTCGCCAAGCGCGAGGCCGACGTCGCCGTCTCGGTCAGCCGGCCGCCGGCGGGCCGGCTGCTCGTCTCGAAGCTGATCGACTACGACCTCGGCCTCTACGCGGCGCCCGCCTATCTCGGCGCGGCGGCGGCGATCGCGAGCTGCGACGACCTCAAGGGCCATCGGTTCGTCAGCTATATCGGAGACCTGCTCCATTTCCCGGAGCTGGACTTCCTCCAGAACGTCGTCCCCGGCGGGACCACCTCGATGGAGAGCAGCAACCTCGTCGCCCAGACCAGGGCGACCCTCGCCGGCGCCGGGCTGTGCGTCCTTCCCGCCTTCCTGGCGCGCGAGGAGCCGGGGCTGGTCCGGGTCCTCCCCGGCGAGGTCAGCCTGACCCGCTCGCTGTGGCTGACCGTCCACCAGGACCTCGCCGAGCTCGCCCGGGTGAGGGCGGCGGTCCGGTTCATCAAGGAGGAGGTCGAGGCGGCGCGGGTGCTGTTCAAATTGTGACGTCATTCCGGCGAAGGCCGGAATCCATGAACACGGAATTGTGAATACCTCGCACGGCGGTGTTCATGGATGCCGGATCAAGCCCGGCATGACGGCCAGTCAGCTCACCGCCCGGTACAGGCCGTAGAGGCTCGTCACCGTGAGGACGA
>DASQJV010000470.1:0-10962 GCA_035630855.1 Allosphingosinicella sp.
CGCCCGACGATGCCGATGATTCCGCACATGCTTTACGCGTCTCCTGACCCGGTGGGGCCTCAGCGCCCCACCCGTTCGGCCCCGGACCGGATCCGGGGTTGTCGAAGCCCTACTTTTCTATGTCGGTAAAGGAAAGCAGGCCCTTCGACAGGCTCAGGGCGAACGGTTCGCGCTCAACCCGCTTTCTTCTTTGCGATCATCGCCGCCCGGAAGCGGGCCGCCCAGCCGGGCCTCGCCTCCTGCGTCCCACGCGCCAGCGCCAGGGCGTCCGCCTCGACGTCCCGGGTCACCACGGAGCCGGCGCCAACGATCGCTCCGGCTCCGATGCTGACCGGCGCGACCAGGGCGGAGTTCGAGCCGATGAAGGCGTTCTCGCCGATCCTCGTCCCGTATTTGAAGAAGCCGTCATAATTGCAGGTGATCGTTCCCGCGCCGATATTGGCGTTCGCGCCCACCTCGGCATCGCCGAGATAGGTGAGGTGGTTGGCCTTGGCGCCGGCGCCCAGAGTCGCTTTCTTGGTCTCGACGAAATTGCCGACCCTGGCCTTCTCGCCGATGACGGTGCCGGGACGGAGCCGGGCATAGGGGCCGATCTCGGCGCCCGCGCCGATCGTCGCCCCCTCGATATGGCTGAAGGCCCGGATCCGGGCTCCGTCGGCGATGCTCACCCCCGGCCCGAAGAAGACGTTGGGCTCGATCGTGACGTCGCGGCCGAGCCTCGTGTCGAAGGCGAACCAGACCGTCTCGGGCGCGATCAGGGTCGCCCCCTCGGCCATCGCCTCGGCCCGCCGCCGCTCCTGCCACAGCGCTTCGGCGGCGGCGAACTCGCCGCGGCTGTTGGGCCCGATCGCCTCCGATTCCTCGCATTCGACGAGCAGCGGCGGGCGGCCGTCGGCCACGGCCAGGTTGACGATGTCGGGAAGGTAATATTCGGACTGGGCGTTGTCGTTGCGGACCCGGGCGAGGAGCGGCCACAGGTCGGCCGCCCGGACCGCGAAGATGTTGGCGTTGCACAGCCCGATCGCCCGCTCCTCCTCCGAGGCGTCCTTATGCTCGACGATCCTGACGATGCGGCCGTCGTCCCCGGCCACGATCCGGCCGTAGGCGGCGGCGTCGGCGGGGCGGAAGCCGAGCCCGACCATGGCCGCGTCCGGCTCGCCGTGCAGGGCGCCGAGCATCAGCCGAAGGGTCCTGGGCCGGATGAACGGAGCGTCGCCGGAAAGGAGGAGGACGTCGCCCTCGAAGCCGGCGAGGGCGGCTTCGGCCTGGCGGACGGCGTGGGCGGTGCCGAGCTGGGGCTCCTGGACGGCGAAGTCGATGCCGGGGCCGGCGAGCCTGGCCTCGAGCTGCTCGCGCTGGTTGCCGACGACGATCACCGTCCGCTCCGGCCCCAGCGTGGCGAGGCTGTCGAGAAGGTGCTCGATCATCGGCCGGCCGGCGATCGGATGAAGCACCTTGTGCAGGTCGGACTTCATCCGCGTGCCCTTGCCCGCGGCGAGGATTATGGCGGCAACAGGCCTCGGCGTCGTCATCGACGGGCCAATCGCACGGAAAGCTTGCCATTTCCATAGCGGTCCGGCGAAGGGCGGGGCGATGGCCGCCTTCCCCTTCGACGTCGTCGCCTTCGATCTCGACGGCACCCTGGCGGACACGGCGCCGGATCTCGCCGCGGCGCTCAACCATGCCCTCGCCGAGCTCGGCCGGCCGGCGGTGGCTCCGGCTATGGTGCGCAATCTGATCGGTCACGGCGGCCGGGCGCTGCTTCGCCGCGGGCTTGCGGCGACCGGTGAGGCGCCGGAGGCGCTGGTCGACGAGGGCTATCCGATCCTGCTCGACTATTACGGGGCCCATATCTGCGAGGGGACGACCGCCTTTCCGGGCATCGGCGAGGCGCTGGCCGCAATCGAAGCGGCGGGGGCGGCGGTCGCGGTCTGCACCAACAAGCCGGAGGCGCTGACTCTGAAGCTGCTCGGCGCGCTCGGCTGGCGGGGCCGGTTCGCTTCGGTCGTCGGCGGCGACACCCTGGGTGTGCGCAAGCCCGACCCGGCCCCCCTGCTCGAGGCCGTCGCCCGCGCCGGCGGCGGGCGCGGGGTTCTCGTCGGCGATTCGATCACCGACGCCGACACCGCCCGCGCGGCGGGGCTGCCGTTCGTCGCGGTCAGCTTCGGCTTCTCCGACCGGCCCGTCGACGCGCTCGGCGCCGACGCCGTGATCGGCGATTACGGCCAATTGGCCGGAGCGCTCGAACGCCTCGCCGTCCGCCCCGGCTTGCTGTAGACCGGCCCCGACCAGGAGGGCTTCATGGACGGCAAGGGTACCTACAGGACTCGCGGCTCGGACGGATCGCCCGATACGGCGCGGGTCGTCGACCGGAGCGTCGCCTTCGATCTTCCCGAGCAGCAATATCGCCGGCGCGGCTACAGCCCGCCCTTCGACGAGCTCGGCTGGAAGGCGATCGCAGTTCCCGCCGCCTAGCGCTTCCTGCGCGCCTTCACCCAAAGGTGACGGGCGAGCAGCGGCGGCGGCATCCTCAACAGGTGCGAGCGGACGTAGAAGCCGAGCCGGACGGCCGTTCGGGTCGGGCGCCCCCACCCGTCGCGGGCGAGCAGCCGGCGAAGGTAGATCCGGTCCGCGAGCGTGATGCGGTATCCGGTTTCCTCTTTTCCAGAACCGTTCCAGTTCAACGAACTGGAATTTGGTGCCTGGCACCGAATGGGGAATTGGATCGGGGTTTTGTAGATATGGTGGGCGAGCCGGATCGCCCGGGCGACCGCGGCGAGCAGGCCGTGGCTCTCGGCTCCGAGCCGCAGGGCCGACAGGAAGCCGGGGTCGCGCTCGCCGAACTCGCGGACCAGCCGGTCGATGTCCCACAGGTTGCGCAAGCCCCCGGCAAGGTCGCCGTCGGCGAACAGGTGCGCCGCGGCGTGGACGACCATGTCGGCCGGCGACAGCACGGAGAGGCCGCCGGCGAGCTCCACCCGAGCCTCGATCATCGCCGCCATGTCGGGCTTGGGGCGCGCGGTGAGCGGCAGGATGGCGTGATGGACGTCGATCATCCGGTCGCGCTCGCGGTGGATGAGCGGCGGTAGCTCGTGCATCCAGCGGCGGTAGTAGAGGTCGTCGTAGGGATCCTCCTTGACCCATTCCCAGCCGGCGGCGAGCAAGGCGCGCTCGGCGTCCGGCAAAGCGGAGCGGGGGAGGAGGATGTCGAGGTCGCCGATCGAGCGGCCCCGGCCCGCCTCGAGCCCGGCCGCCGCATAGGCCGTGCCCTTGAGCAGGATTGCCGGAACGCCGAGCGGCGCCAGCGCCCGGCCCGCCATCTCCGCTTCCCACAAGGCCTGGACCCGGCCGGCCTCGCCGTCGCTCCGGGCCGATTCGAGCAGGGTCTCGACCCGTGCCGGAAGCGCCTGACCCTCGAGCCGCCAGGCGAGGCTCCCCGCCAGCGATTCGGCGCGAGCGACGGCGATCAGCGACGTCCAGTCCTCCACCTTCCCGGCGGCGGCCGGATCGGCGAGCAGCCGGGCGAGCAGCCGGGCGTCCCTCATCCGCCGCGCCAGAGGCCGTCGACCAGCGCTTCCGCCTGGGCCGTATCGGCATAATCGATCGCCCGGGAGGGAAGGGCGCCGACCAGCCGGGTGAGGGCGTCGAAGCCGCGCTCGCCCAGAGCGACGTAATTGGTCGAGGCCTGGGTCAGCCGCATGAAGGCTTCGGCGGCGCCGACCTCGCGGACTGCGGGCTCGAGCTCGCGGCCGAAGCGGGGGAAGAGGATCATCACCGGCCGGGCCGGCTCGTCCATCCGCGCCACCGCCTCCGCGTTCGGCCGGAGGTGGCGGATCGTGCCCTTGGGGGTGCCGGCCAGGACCGGCCCGAGCCGGCCCGGCTCGACCCCGTCGAACAGTCCGAGCGACTCGTTCTTCAGGCTGACCGCGCGCGGAAAAGGGTGGAGCCGCCCTTCGTCCAGGTCGAGGAGCGCGAACTCGTCGCCCATGAAGCGCCAGCCGCGCTCGCCGAGCAGGGCGGCGAGGGTCGATTTGCCGGCTCCCGAATGGCCGGTCATCACCAGCGCCCGTCCGTCCTTCTCGACGCCGGCGGCGTGGAGCAGGAGGAACCTCTTCTGGCCGAGCGCCATCTGCAGGTTCATCCCCATCTCCGCGGCGAGCAGCCCCAAAGCGAGCGGAAGCGGCGCCGCGTCGGGAAGCACATAGTCGCCCCGTATCGCCACCGAGGGCCGGAGCCACCGCCGCCAGAAGCGCTCCGCCTCGAGCCGGACGGTGAAGTCGCAAAGGCCGTCGGGCTCGGGATAGCCGGCATAGAGGCGCGCAAGCTGATCGACGGGCCCCCGCCACTCGGAGCCGATCCGGAAACCCACCGGCCCCACCTGAAGGCGCAGGCAGTGCCTCATGCCCGCCGGACCAGCCCGGCCGCTTCCAGCTCGGCCAGCCGGGCCGCGATCGCGGCGGCGGGGTCTTCGGACTCGATCTCGAACGTCTCCCCTATCCGCGCCGCTATCTCCGCCGGGCTCGCCGGCCCAGCCGCGAGCGCCTCGAGGATCTGCGGGGCGGGCGGGGCGAGGAAGTGGGTGAGGCCGGAAGGCCGGTGGTAGAGCAGGGTGAGGCCCTCGAGCTCGACCCGGCGCATCGTCCCGGGCGGGTCGGCGGCGTAGAGGGACGCGGCCATCGCGACCGCTCCGGAGGTCAGCGCGGCATCTGCAGCGAGGCGTAGCAGGTGAAGCCGCTCATCCCCGCCTGCAGACGGCGAATATAGTTGGCATAGGCCTGGGCGGCCTCGCCGTTCACGCCGGCCGGGGCGCGCCCGCTGTTCAGCATCGACCTGACCTCCTCGCCCTTGAGCGGCCGGGCGAGCGGCGGATAGGCTCCGGCGGTGCCGGCCGGGACCAGGCTTCCGTCGGCAGCGATGAACTGGCCGGCTCCGGACTGCGGCGCCGGCACCGGGATCTCGCAATTGAGCACCGAGCCCGCGGTCTGGGCCAAAGCGGGCCGGACCGTCACCACCGTCGAGGCCGCCGCGGCGCCGAGGGCGAGCACGACCCGGCGGCTCGGCAGGACGCCGCCTTCCTCCTCTGCACTGCCGCTTCCGTCGCTCATGGCGCCCACATCTAGCCGAAGCCTCTTTCATAAGGGTAAAGCGGCGCATTGGCGAGACGGGCCGAGCCTGACTGTCCCGCTTGTGGACGACCGGCGGGAGAAAAATCGTTTCGCCCTCGTTTAGGGGGTTCGGGCCGCCGGAGTAGGTGCGGCCGCTTGTCCAAGGAGGACCCATTACATGAAGACCATCATTTTCGCCGCGGCGTTGACCCTCGGCAGCGCCGCCCTGGCGCAATCCGGCAATACGGTCGACGACGTGTCGCAGGCCAGCGGCCCGCGCGGAGTGACCCAGCAGGGGACCGACCCGGACGGCCAGGCCTGCACCCCCGCCGGCTACAATGCCGGCACCACCGGCTATCCGACCTGCGAGGCCGGCGCCGCCTCGGCCGCGAGCACGGCGACTCCGCCGCGCTGCTCGAAGACGGTCAAGGACCATTGCGTCCAGGCCTATGAGCGCGGAGTCCGCCGCTAGGACGAAGCTTCCTTTCCTCCCCGGCCAATGCCGGGGAGGAAAGGGAGAAAAACCGTTTCGACCTCGTTTGGAGAGGGTGGCGCCGCGTCGAAAGCGGCCGTCCGTCCAACAGGAGGCTCGAAACATGAAGCTCGTCATCATGACCGCCGCGCTCACGCTCGGCTGCGCCGCCGTCGCCCAGGCTCAGACCGACACCGCGCCGGGCAACATGCCGATCGCCGGCTCGCCCGTCGCTCCGGGCAACAGCTCGCCCGAAACCGACGCCCGCGGGATCCCCGTCGTCTCCGCGCCAGCGGAAGCGCCTGCCGGCTACAACCAGCCCGCGCAGACGGTTCCGGCCGGAACGCCGATGCCGACCGTCGCGGCTCCGACCCCGACCGCGTCGGGCCCGCTCCCGCCCTGCACCCGCAAGGTCA
Organism: Allosphingosinicella sp.; assembly: GCA_035630855.1. Classification (GTDB taxonomy): domain Bacteria; phylum Pseudomonadota; class Alphaproteobacteria; order Sphingomonadales; family Sphingomonadaceae; genus Allosphingosinicella. The sequence goes on from DASQJV010000470.1 coordinate 5,994, forward strand.
CCGACCGCTGCACCCAGACCTACGAGCGCGGCCGGGCGCGGTAGTTGAAATTCCTCCCCTGCATTTGCAGGGGAGGGGAACCGCACGCAGTGCGGTGGAGGGGCCTTGCGGACTCCGAAGAACCCCTCCACCGCGCTTCGCGCGGTCCCCCTCCCCGGCAAAAGCCGGGGAGGAATTGAAACAGAGCGGGGAGAACATATGACCATCAGCTTCGAAGGCCGGGTCGCCATCGTCACCGGCGCCGGCGGAGGACTCGGCCGCGCCTATGCGCTCGAGCTCGCCCGGCGCGGCGCCAGGGTGGTGGTGAACGATCTCGGCGGCGCCCGCGACGGCTCGGGCCGCTCCGATTCGGCCGCCCGGGTGGTCGAGGAGATCGAGGCGGCGGGCGGCGAAGCGCTGGCCAACGGCGCCAGCGTCACCGATCCGGAGCAGGTCGAGGCGATGGTCGCCGAAGCCAAAGACCGCTGGGGCTCGGTCCATATCCTGATCAACAATGCCGGAATCCTGCGCGACAAGAGCTTCGCCAGGATGAGCGTCGACGACTTCCGGGCCGTCGTCGACGTCCACCTGATCGGATCGGCGATCTGCACCAAGGCGGTCTGGGAGACGATGCGCGAGCAGGCCTATGGCCGGATCCTGATGACGTCGAGCTCGACCGGGCTCTACGGCAATTTCGGCCAGGCCAATTACGGCGCGGCCAAGCTGGGCCTCGCCGGCTTCGCCAGGACCCTCCACCTCGAAGGCGCCAAATACGACATCAGGGTGAACACCATCGCCCCCACCGCGGCGACTCGAATGACCGAGGACATCTTCCCGCCCGACCTGCTCGCTTTGTTCAACCCGGACAATGTCGTCCCCGCCGCCCTCTATTTGGTCTCTCAGGAGGCGCCGTCGGGCGCGATCGTCGGCGCCGGCGCCGGGGTCGTCCAGGCCGCCTACATCACCCTGACGCCGGGCGTGGCTCTGCCGGAAGGCCGGCGCACGGTCGAGGAGGTGGCGGCCAATTGGGACAGGATCTGCGACCGGACGCTCGAGATCGTCCCCCAGTCGGGCGCCGAGCAGGCGATGCTGATCCTGAAGATGCTTCGGGGCTGAACTGCCTCCCCATCGCCAGATGGGGAGGGGGACCAGGCGAAGCCTGGTGGAGGGGTGACCTGTCGAGGCCTCCGCCATGTCACCCCTCCACCACCTTCGGTGGTCCCCCTCCCCATGCTTCGCATGGGGAGGCAGGCACCGTATTGCAACACTAACACACCAATGCTATGGTTCCCCCTTCAGGGAGGAAAAAACCATGTACAGCGACAGCGATCTGGAAGCGGCGGTCGCGGCGGGGGCGTTGAGCCCGGATGCCGCCTCGGCGCTCCGAAACTATGTGGCGAGCCGAAGCGGCGGAGTCGCGGTCGACGAGGAGCATTTCAGGCTCATCACCGGCTTCAACGACATCTTCGTCGGAATCGCCGCCGCCATCCTTCTGTTCGCGGTGGCCTGGATCGGCTACGCCATCGGTCCCAACATCGACGGCGACGGGCCCTCGCCCTTCGCCGGCCTGTTCGTCGCCGCCACCGCCTGGGGCCTCGCCGAATTCTTCACCCGCAAGCGGCGAATGGCGCTTCCCAGCATCATCCTTCTCCTCGCCTTCACCGGCGGAGTCCTGATGACCGCCTTCACCACCCTCGTCCTCGCCGTCGGCGAGGCGAATCTCGAGGATAACGAGCGTTCGGCGGCCCTCGTCGTCGCCGCCTCGGCCGCGATCGCGGCGGGCGCGACCTGGTTGCACTGGCGGCGCTTCCGGGTCCCGATCACGGTCGCGGCCGGAGCCGCGACCCTCGTCGGGGTCGCGCTCGCCCTGATCGCCTTCGCGGTTGGCGAGAATGAGGTGCTCGAGAAGGTCATGCTGGCGAGCGCGCTCGTCCTCGGCCTCGGGGTCTTCCTCTTCGCCATGTGGTGGGATTCGTCCGACCGAGCCCGCGAGACCCGGCGTTCCGACGTCGCCTTCTGGCTCCACCTGCTGTCGGCGCCGCTCATCGTCCACCCGATCTTCTCGCTGCTCGGCCTGACCGACGGCGACGCCACGATCGGCGAGGCGATGATCGTGCTCGCGGTCTACGTGCTGCTCGGGATCACCGCTCTGGCGATCGACCGGCGGGCCCTGCTCGTCTCGGCCCTCGCCTACGTGCTGTTCGCCCTGATCAGCCTGTTCCGCGAGTTCGGGGCGGTCGAGCTCAACATCGCCCTGGCCGCCTTCGTCATCGGCTCCGGGCTGCTCCTGCTCTCGGCCTTCTGGCACGGGGTCAGGCGCTCGGTCGTCCGGCCCCTGCCGCCGGCGCTCCAGGCGAGGCTCCCGGTCACCGACCGGACGGCGGTCGCGGCCTAAAAATCCTCCCCATCGGAGATGGGGAGGGGGACCCCGCGAAGCGGGGTGGAGGGGTAGCTGGCAGAAGCCTCGCCAATTACCCCTCCACCACCCTTCGGGTGGTCCACCTCCCCGAGCAAGCTCGGGGAGGAGTTTCTTCAGCCGTTCACCGCTTTCATCAGCCGCCGCTCGAGCGGCGCCAGCACCGGGCCGAGCTCGTCGCCCCGGCGGACCACGATGCCGGCCTCGTTGACCAGCGACCACATGCCCTGGTTGCGGCGCGACGGCTTCTTCTCGATCCTGTATTCGGGCCGCTCGGCGGTCCTGCGGAAGGCCCAGAAGGCGGCGCCGTCGCGGCCGAACTCGACCGCATAGTCGCGCCACAGCCCCGCCGCCACCATCCGGCCATAGAGGTCGATGATCCGCTTAAGCTCGGCCCGTGTGAAGCCGATCTGCGGCGAAGAGGCTCCCGGAAAAGGGAGGATATTGCCCATCAGGCGCGGCCGCGCCCCTTTCTGGCCTGGCCGTCCCGTTCCTCGATCAGCTCGGCGAGCCGGCGCCTCAGGCCCTCGACCTCGCACTGGAGCGCTTCGAGCTTCTGGGTGGCCGGATCGAACTGCTCGGAGCAGGGCGTCCCGTAGGGAAGGAAGCTGCCCGAGCTGCTCTGCTCGGCGCTGAGCAGGGTCGAGCGGGCGGGTATGCCGATCATCGTCGCGCCTTCCGGCACGTCCTTGGTGACGACCGCATTCGCGCCGATCCGGGCGCGCGGGCCGACCGTGATCGGCCCCAGCACCTGGGCGCCCGAGCCGATGATGACCTGGTCGCTGATCGTCGGGTGGCGCTTGCCGGCGACCCCGTCGGTCGGGTTGGTGCCGCCCAGCGTGACCTGCTGGTAGATGGTGACGTCGTCGCCGATCGTCGCCGTCTCGCCGATCACGACGAAGCCGTGGTCGATGAAGAAGTTGCGGCCGACCGTGGCTCCCGGATGGATGTCGATCGCGGTCAGGAAGCGGCTCAGGTGGTTGACCAGGCGGGCGAGGAAATAGAGCTCGCCCTTGTACAGCCAGTGGGCGAGGCGATGGAATCCGAGTGCCCAGACTCCGGGATAGAGGAGGACCTCCCAGCGGCTTCGCGGGGCGGGATCGCGGGCTTTGACGGATTCAAGATAGGCGACAAGCCCCGGCAGCATAACCACTCCCCACTGCTCCTTGAGGGCAAAATAAGAGAGGTTGGGGGAAAATGCCAGCGCCTCTAAAAATCCTCCCCTGCATTGGCAGGGGAGGGGGACCATGCGAAGCATGGTGGAGGGGCCTTGCTGAGTTTAGAAGAACCCCTCCACCGCGCTTCGCGCGGTCCCCCTCCCCCGGGAATCCGGGGGAGGATTTAAGAACGGTCCCCGTCCGGCGCCGCCGGAAACAGCCGCGCCCGTTGCAGCCTCAGCCCGGCCGCGCGCCCCGCCTGCGGAACGTTGCGGCCGGCGATCCGGACGTCGATGAGCGGATCGACGCCCGCTATCCTGCCTTCGATCCTCGTCACTCCGCCGAGACGGATGGCCTGGCAGATCTGCATCGGCAGGGCTCCGGCCGCGCCTTCGTCGACCAGGGTGGCGTCGTGGGGCCGGAAATAGAGCAAAGCCGGGCCGTCGGCGGACGGCTCCACCGGGACGTCGATCGCCTCGCCGCCGAACGTCACCCGGCCCTCCTCGACCGTGACCGGGATCCGGTTCGAATCGCCGACGAAATCGTAGACGAAGGCGGTTGCGGGCTCGTCGTAGATGGTCTGCGGCCCGGCGACCTGCTCGATCAAGCCATGGTCCATCACCACCACCCGGTCGGCCAGCTCCAGCGCCTCCTCCTGGTCGTGGGTGACGAAGACGGAGGTCAGGCCCATCCGGTCGTGCAGGTCCCTCAGCCAGCGGCGCAATTCCTTGCGGACCTTGGCGTCGAGCGCTCCGAACGGCTCGTCGAGCAGCAGCAATTTGGGATCGACGGCGAGCGCCCGGGCGAGCGCGACCCGCTGGCGCTGGCCGCCGGAGAGCTGGGCCGGGTAGCGCTTGCCGAGATGGCCGAGCTGGACGAGCTCGAGCAGCTCCTGGGCCCGCCGCACGATCTCGGCCCGCTTCGGCCGCTCCCTGCGCCGCTTCACGGTCAGCCCGAAGGCGACGTTGTCGGCGACGTTCATGTGCGGGAACAAGGCGTAATGCTGGAAGACGAAGCCGATCCGGCGGTCGCGCACTCCGAGCCCGGTGACGTCCCGGCCCTCGAACAGGACCGAGCCGGAATCGGGGAATTCGAGCCCGGCCATGATCCTCAGTAGGGTGGTCTTGCCCGAGCCCGAGGGGCCGAGCAGGGCGAGGAACTCGCCCGGCTTCGCCTCGAGGCTGACTCCGTTGAGAGCGGCGAAATTGCCGAAGCGCTTCACCACATTGTCGACCGCGATGCTCAATGGCCCCCGCCTTTTCCATGATAGCCGTAGCGCCATTCGAGCGCGCTCTTGAGCACCAAAGTGAGCAAGGCGAGCAGCGCCAGCAGCGAAGCGACGGCGAAGGCCGCCGCGAAATTATATTCGTTGTACAAGATCTCGACGTGGAGCGGCATCGTGTTGGTCCGGCCGCGG
>DASQJV010000471.1:0-6998 GCA_035630855.1 Allosphingosinicella sp.
GACAGCTCGATCATGTCGTGATTGTCGCGCGGCGACGTCGTCGCCGAGCCGTAGAAGCATTTCATCCGCTCCGCCTCGACCCGCCGGGTGCCGAAGGCGGAGGCGATGTCGTCGGTGATGTCGATCCCGCCGACCGGGATCGACTTCAGGCCCAGCAGCATCCCGCCCGCGAAGACCGAGACGTTGGTCACCCCGGCGCCGAGCTCGACCAGGGCGACTCCGAGCTCGCGCTCCTCGTCGCTGAGGCAGGCCTTGCCCGCGGCGACCGGCGAGGCGACGATCGCCTCGACCCCGAGATGGGCGGAGCGGACGCACAGATCGAGGTTCCTGACCGGCGACGGGTCGCCGGCGATGACGTGGATGTCGACCGCGAGCTTGTCGGCATGAAGTCCGAGCGGCTTCTTCACCCCCTCCAGCCCGTCGACCGTGTAGAGCGCCGGCAAAGCGTGGAGGATCATCCGGCCGTCCGAGCTGATCGACTCCCGGCCGATGCCGAGCAGCTGGTCGATGTCCGCCTTCTCGATCCGGCGGCCGCCGATCTGGAGCTCGACGCTGGCGACGGTGCTGACCAGCCCGCCCGCCGAGAAGCCGACGAAGACGTCCTCGATGTTGGTCGCCGCGATCCGCTCCGCCTGCTCGACCGCCTCGCGGATCGCGCCTTCGGTCTTCTCCATGTCGGCGATGAAGCCGCGCCTCACCCCCTGGCTCTGGCGCTGGCCGGTGCCGAGGATCCTGAGTCGGCCGTCGTCGCCCGGCTCAGCGATCAGCGCCGACACTTTCGACGAGCCGACGTCGAGGGCGGTGACGAGCCTGCGGGTGGCCTGGACGGTGGGGCGCTTCATCAGATCGTCCGGGCGGTGTCGACGTCGCCGCCCGCCGCCGGAGCCGGCGGCGGGGCTTCGGGAGCGATCTCGGGGACGGTGCTTCCGGGATCGCCCGGGAGACGGATCAGCATCCTCTTGGGATCGCGCATGTCGATCCTGACATAGCCCTTGCCGAGCAGCTGCACCGACTGGTCCATGCTCGCGAATTTGGTGAGCGCCTTGCGCGCCGCCGCCTCGCCTTCGGGAAGAGCGAGCACCTCGCCCGACTGGAAGCGCAGGTCCCAGCGCCGGCCGCCGACCCAGCTCGCGCCCGCCAGCGCCGGCTTGAGGTTCGGAGCCGCCTGGGTGAGGCGGGCCAGCTCGCCGGCGTGGAGATTGGCGGCGGGTCCGATCAGGAGCGGCAGGTCCGGCATGGCGTCGAGCCTGACCGCCTCCAGGACCACCCCGTCCATGTCGATCAGGGCGAGCCTCTGGTTGTGCTGCCAGATCGCCGCGGGCCGCCGCTCGACGATGTCGACGACGAGGGTGTCGGGAAAGCGCCTCGACACCCGGGCGTCGCGCACCCAGCCGAACTGCAGCAGGCGTTGCCGGGTCGCCTCGAGATCGACCAGCGGCATCGCCGACGACGGCTGGTCGAAGGCGATATTGTAGACGTCGATCTTGCGGACGTGGGTCGCCCCCTTGATCTCGACATGCTTCAGGGCGAAACCCATCTCGCCGACGCTCTCGCCCATCGTCCCGCCGACCATCTGCGGGATCCGGAGCGCCCAGAGCAGTGCGCCCGCGAGCGCGACCATCATCCCGTAGAGGATCCACCAGCTGAACCGCCTCACCGCCTCGGGCAGCGCCGGAGCGGGCGCCGCCCCGCGGCCGCGCTGCGCCTTGCCCCGGGCCGGGGCCTTCGCCCTGCCGCGCTGTCCCGAGCCGCGAGCGATCGCCTTGCTCATAACGCCTCCTCCACGATCTTCTGGACCAGCTCGGCATAGCTCATGCCGCGATAGCGCGCCTGCTCCGGGACCAGGCTGAGCGGGGTCATTCCCGGCTGGGTGTTGATCTCGAGAAGGTAGAGGCCGGCCTCGCCTTGCTCGTCGTCCCAGCGGAAATCGGCGCGCGAGCAGCCCCGGCAGCCGAGCGCTCGGTGCCCCTCCAGCGCCATCTTCATCGCCGCCTCGGCGATCTCCCCGGGAATTTCGGCCGGGCAGACGTGCTGGGTCATGCCCTCGGTATATTTGGCGTCGTAATCGTAGAAGCCCGATTTGGGCTGGAGCTCGGTCACCGCCAGCGCCTCGTCGCCGAGAACGGCCACGGTCAGCTCCCGGCCTCGGATGAAAGGCTCGGCGAGCAGCCGCTCGAAATGCCGCCAGGGGCCTTCGGTCTCGCGGCCGATCGGGTCGCCGTAATTGCCCTCCCGGGTGACGATCGCCACTCCGACCGACGAGCCTTCGTTGACCGGCTTCAGCACATAGGGCCGGGCGATCGGATCGGCCTCGTAGAGGCTCTCGCTCTCGACCATCGTCCCCGTCGGCATCCTGATGCCGCGGGGCACGAGCACCATCTTGGTCAGCTCCTTGTCGATCGCGATGACCGAGGTCTCGACCCCGCTATGGGTGTATCTGAGGCCCATCAGGTCCATCAGACCCTGGACCGTGCCGTCCTCCCCCGGAGTGCCGTGGAGGGCGTTGAAGACGACGTCGGGCGCCGCCTCGCGAAGCCGCTCGGCGACGTCCCGGCCCATGTCGATCCTTGTGACCCGGTGACCGAGGGACTCGAGCGCGTCGGCGACCCCGGCGCCGCTGGTCAGCGACACCTCGCGCTCGGCCGACCAGCCGCCCATCAAGACGGCGATGTGCAAGGGGTTCGACACGCTAGACATGGACACCATCCGTTCGGGCTGAGCTCGTCGAAGCCCTCCCTTTTCCACACGAACAAGAAGGAACGGGCTTCGACAGGCTCAGCCCGAACGGTTTTCCTGTCCGAATGGCGCTCACCCTTCAACTCCTACCCGTTGGATTTCCCATTCCAGCTCCACACCCGAATGGGCCTTGACCAGCCGCCGCACCTCCTCGCCCAGGGCCTCGATGTCGGCGCTGCTCGCCTTGCCTAGGTTGAGCAGGAAGTTGCAATGCTTTTCAGAGACTTGGGCGTCGCCGACGGTAAGGCCACGGCAGCCGGCCTCGTCGATCAGCTTCCAGGCCTTGGTTCCCGGGGGATTTTTGAAGGTCGAGCCTCCGGTCCGGCTCCTCAGCGGCTGGCTCGCCTCCCGTTCGGCGGCGATCCGGTCCATCTCGGCCCCGATCGCCGAGCGCTCGCCGGGCACGCCTTCGAACAGGGCTTCGACCACCACCGCCCCTTCCGGCACGTCGCTATGGCGGTAGGTGTAGCCGAAGCGCTCGCGCGGCCAGGTCTCGATCCGCCCGTCGCGGAGCACGAGGGTCGCCTCGACCAGGATGTCGGCCGCCTCGCGGCCGTAGGCGCCGGCGTTCATGCGCACCGCTCCGCCGGCCGTTCCGGGAATTCCGCGCAGGAATTCGAGCCCGGCGATATCGGCGTCGCGCGCCTTCGACGCGACGGTGATGCCCATCGCCCCGCCACCGGCCCGGACCCGGTGGCCGGGCTCGACATGGACGTGGCTCATCGTCTTGGGCAGGCGCACGACCACTCCGGGGACTCCGCCGTCGCGGACGATGAGGTTGGAGCCGACGCCGACCGGGAGGACCGGTACGGCGGGGTCGAGCCCGGCGAGGAAGCGGGCGAGGTCGTCGCTGTCCCGGGGGCGCACCAGCCATTGCGCCGGGCCGCCGGTGCGGAACCAGATGAAGTCGGCGAGCGAGCCCCGCGGCTCGACCCGGCCTTCGAGGCGCGGAAGCTCGGCGACCCCGCTCACGCCGCGGCCCCGCCGAAATTGGTGCCAGGCACCATTTTTTTCCGGAGGATCCGTTTGTGATCAAGCGGATGGAAATTGGTGCCTGGCACCAATTCTTTGGGAAAGGGGCTCATTTCGCCGCCCTCGCGCAGGCGATTCCGTCGGCGAGACCGGCGGCCCATTTGGTGATGTCGCCGGCGCCGAGGCAGATGACCATGTCGCCGGGGGCGGCGAGGTCGCGGAGGCCGAGGCAGAGGTCGTCGAGGTCGGCGACGGCCTTCACGGCGCGGTGGCCGCGCTGCTTCAGGCCTTCGGCGAGGGCCTCGGAATCGACCCCTTCGATCGGCTCCTCGCCGGCCGGGTAGACGGGGGTGACATAGACCACGTCGGCATCGTTGAAGGCGCCCTGGAACTCCTCCATCAGGTCGCGAAGCCGGGTATAGCGGTGCGGCTGGACGACCGCGATCACCCGGCCCTGGACGCCCTCGCGCGCGGCCGAGAGCACCGCCCTGATCTCGGTCGGATGGTGGCCGTAATCGTCGATGATCGTCGCGCCGTCGATCTCGCCGACCTTGGTGAAGCGCCGCTTGACGCCGCCGAACTTCTCGAAGCCCCTGGCGATGGTCTCGTGCGGGATGCCGAGCTCGGCGGCGATCCCGATCGCGGCCAGCGCGTTCTGGACGTTGTGGCGCCCGGGCATGGGCAGCTCGACGTCGGCGATCGTCGCGACCTCGCCGGAGCGGTCGCGGATCGAGACGTCGAACAGATTGCCGCCGGGCACCGGCCGGACGTTCTCGCCGCGGACGTCGGCGAGCGCCGCGAAGCCGTAGGTCACCACCCGCCGGTCGCGCAGCCGCGGGATGATCGTCTGGACCTCGGGATGGTCGACGCAGAGCAGGGCGGCGCCGTAGAAGGGCACGTTCTCGACGAACTCGACGAAGGCGTCCTTGACCTTCTCGAAGCTCCCATAATGGTCGAGATGCTCGGGATCGATGTTGGTGACGACCGCCAGGGTCCCGTCCAGCCTCAGGAAGCTTCCGTCGCTCTCGTCGGCCTCGACCACCATCCAGTCGGAGGTTCCGAGCCGAGCGTTCGAGCCGTAGGCGTTGATGATCCCGCCGTTGATCACGGTCGGGTCGATCCCGCCGGCGTCGAGCATCGCCGCGATCATCGAGGTCGTCGTCGTCTTGCCGTGGGTCCCGGCGACCGCCACCGTCGATTTCAGCCGCATCAGCTCGGCCAGCATCTCCGCCCGCCGGACCACCGGGATCCGCCGCTCATAGGCGCAGACCAGCTCGGGATTGTCCTTCCTTATCGCGGTCGAGATCACCACCACGGCGGCGTCGCCGAGATTGTCGGGATGATGGCCGACCCTGACCGGGATCCCGGCCTTGCGGAGCCCCTCGACGACATAGCCGTCGGCCACGTCCGAGCCCTGGACCCGGTAGCCGAGGATGTGCATCACCTCGGCGATTCCCGACATGCCGATCCCGCCGATGCCGACGAAGTGGATGGTGCCGATGTCCTTGGCGACCCCTTTCATGCCCCGCTTCGGCATCAGGCGAAGGCCCCGCCCGGGATCGGGGTGAGGATCATCTCCTCGGCCGGCAGGGGATCGGCGCCGAGGTCGCGGCCGGTCAGCTCGACCAGGTCGGCGAGGTCGCTCGCCGCGTTGGGCCGGCCGACCGCCTTGGCCCGCGCCGCCGCATTGGCGAGCGCGGCCGGCTCGAGGCCGAGCTTCTGCATCTGCTTGGCGAGCTCGACCGGGGTGAAGCTGCGCTGGCCGATCGTCCGGGCGCCGCCCGCCTTGGCCATCTCGAGGGCGTTGGCGGTCTGGTGGTCGTCGGTCGCCGTGGGCAGCGGGATGAGGATGGCGGGCCGACCGGCCACGGTCAGCTCGGCGATGGTCGAGGCGCCGGCGCGGGCGATGACGAGATGAGTCCAGGCGAGCTTGTCGGGCATGTCGGCTATGTAGGTGGCGAGTTCGGCGGCGATCCCCAGCGCCGAATAGCGGGCGCGGACGCTCTCGATATCCTCGGCCCGGCATTGCTGGGTCACCTGAAGCCGGCGGCGGAAATGCTCGGGGAGAAGGCCGAGCGCTTCCGGAACTACCTCGGAGAGGATTGTGGCGCCCTGGCTTCCGCCGGTGACGAGCAGCCGGAACACGCCTTCGTCGGTCAGCTCCGGATAGGGCTGGTCGCGAAGCGCGAGCACCTCGTCGCGCACCGGATTACCCACTAAATGTGTCTTATTGTGGCGACTTTTGGCGAGCCGCTGCACATCCGGATAGGCCGTGGCGATCGCGTCGACCCGGCCCGAGACGATCCGGTTGACCCGGCCGAGCACCGCATTCTGCTCGTGGATCAGGGTCGGGATCCGGTCGCGCTGGGCCGCCATCAGCGCCGGAAGCGCCGGATAGCCGCCGAAGCCGATCACCGCCGACGGCTCGAACGTCTCGTAGAGCCGCGAGGCCATCGCCCGGCCGGTGAAGATCTTGCCGATCGCCTTGAGCCATCCGACCGGGCCGCCGCCGAGCCGTCCCGCCGGAAGGATATGGACCGGCACGCCCTCGAACAGCCCGGGGATGCGCGCGCCGCGGTCGTCGGTGACGAGGGCGACGCGGTGGCCCCGCCGCATCAGCTCGGCGGCCAGGGCATGGGCCGGGATCATGTGTCCGCCGGTCCCGCCCGCGGCGAGGACGTAGTGGCGGCTCAGCATGGTGCGCCTCTATCGTCATGCCGGGCTTGATCCGGCATCCATGAACACGGGTCTCCGAGAACTCTTCTAGAGCGTCCGTGTTCATGGATTCCGGCTTTCGCCGGAATGACGGTGTCAAAAGTCATCGCCCGCTCCATTTCACGACGTAAGGCGAGCGGTGCAGATACGGGTTCCGCCGCGTGAAGGCGAGCAGCAGCCCCATCCCGATCGACAGGGCCACCATCGACGAGCCGCCGTAGGAGATGAACGGAAGCGTCATCCCCTTGGACGGCGCGATCTGGACGTTGACCGCCATGTTGATCAGCGCCTGAAGCCCGAACTGGCAGACGAGGCCGGCGGCGGCGAGGACGACGAACTTGTCCTCCTCGTGGAGCAGCCGGATCAGCACCCGGGCGACGATGACGAGGTAGATGGCGGCGATGGCGAGGCAGGCGATGATCCCGAACTCCTCGCCGATCACCGAGAAGATGTAGTCGGTGTGCGGCTCGGGCAGATGGAACTTGCGCGAGCCGGCGCCCGGGCCGGCGCCGAACAGGCCTCCGGCGGTCAGCGTGCGGAGCGCCGATTCGGTCTGGTAGGTGTCGTGCACGCCG
>DASQJV010000472.1:0-5329 GCA_035630855.1 Allosphingosinicella sp.
AGGCGACCCGGGCGACGGCCGCCGTCTCCGGAGCGTAAGCGAGAAGCGGGTCGAGGCCGGGCGCGGCCTCGGGAGCGCCCTCCGCCGCCGCGACCTGGGCGACGATCCGAGCCCGCGCCTTCGGCCCCGGATAGTCCATCCTGAGGACGAAGCTCATCCGGCGCAGATGGGCGGAGTCGACCGCGGCGATGTCGTTGCTGGTCCACAGGATCGGGACGGCGTTGGTCTCCAGCAGCCGGTTCACGTAGATCTTGGAGCCGGCTCGAAAGTCGCCGCTCGCCGTCTCGCGGGCGTCGGTGAAGAGATCCTCCATCTCGTCGAAGAGAAGGAGGCTCCGCCGGCGCCGGGCGAGCAGGCGCTGGGCGCGCTTCAGGGCGTTGAGCCGGTCCCAGCGGGTCGGCTCCTCGCCTTCCTCGCATTCGCCGACCGCGAAGAGCTCCGCTCCCGCGGCGGCCGCGAGGGTCCGGGCGAACTCGGTCTTGCCGGTCCCGGGCGGGCCGTGGAGCAGGATGTTGATCCCGGGCGTCCGTCCGGCGAGGGCGCCGGCAAGGAGCCGGAGAAGCAGGTCGAAGCTCGGCTCATGCTCGACGAAGGCGTCGCGGCCGAGCGCGGCCCTCTGGCGGCTGCCGGCCAGAAGCTCGACGAGCCGTTCCTCCTCGACCTCGCCCTGGTCGAGAAGCCGGGAGAATTGCCAGTCGAGCTCGAGCCGGTAGCCGCCGCCCCTGGCCATTTCGATATAGAGCAGGCCGAGGGACACCGGCGCCGAGCGGCGCACGCGCGCGGCCGCCTCGGCTTCGCCGGCGCCGGCGAGCCGGCCGGCGAGCGGAAGCAGGTCCTGCCCGCATTCGGCGAGCTGCCGGCGAAGCGCCGTCAGATGCGGAAGGCGCGCCAAAGCGACGACCGCTCCGATGAGGCCGGACTCGAACCGGTCGAGCTCGAGCAGGCGAGCGACCGCCTCCGTCGCGCGCAGCAGCGGCGGCGCCGGCTCGTCCGTTGCGATGGCCGAGGCGAGGGCCGGGAGCGAGTCCCAGTCCAGCACCTTGCCTTTCTTGCCCGGCTTGCGACCGTCGGACCATTTGAGCCCCGGCCACAGCCATTCCTTATTGTCGCCGGCCCAGTCGAGCAGCGCGCGCGCCGTCGCCGAGGTCCGGCCGCTGGTTTCGCGGAGCAGCGCGAGGATGCGCCGCGCCAGAAGCTTCTCGCCCATGACTGATCCATCCGGCCGGCGCGCGCACGTCGGCGCGGCCGGGGCCGTTCTCAAAAATTGAATGGGATTTCATGTCCGCCGGCCCGGGGCCGGCCGCGCGGATCAGCGCTTGGGCGTCCGGACGGAGGCGGAGTGAAATCGCCGGGACAGGCCGCGATTTTCCACGTCATTGCTCCATCGTTCCCGCGTCGAAGGGAGGCGGGGAGGGGGCCGATAATCGGGAGCGTAACGAATGTCAATATTCCTCCCCGGCATTTGCCGGGGAGGGGGACCAGCCGAAGGCTGGTGGAGGGGTTCTCCCAGCGCGCGAAGAACCCCTCCACCGCGCTTCGCGCGGTCCCCCTCCCCGCGAAATCGCGGGGAGGATTTTATTCGGTCACGCCGCCGCGGCGGCTTCGTGATGCTCGGCCATGCGCTTCGACATGAAGAGCTTGAAGAGCGTGAAAGCGACCAGGCCGACGGCGGCGGTGGCGACGTGGAGAAGCCAGAAGGTCGGGGTGTCCCAGGTCGAATAGAGCTTGCCGATCTCGCCGACGATCTTGTTGGCGGCGAAAAAGCCCAGATAATAGAGGCCGATGACGGTGGCGTTGATCTGCCGCGGGGCGATCTTCGAGAACAGGGCCAGGCTCACCGGCAGGATGCAGGCGAAGCCGATGCTGTTGAACAGGTGGAACATCAGCGGCCAGAACAGGCCGATCTTGCCGCCGCCCTGGGTCAGCGCCGCGAGATAGAGGCAGAGGCCTCCGGCGATGGTGAAGAAGCTTCCGATGATCATCTTGCCGAGCTCGTCGGGCTCGCGGCGGCGGGTCCCGTAATATTTGAAGAAGGCCGCGACCGCGACCAGCATCGAGAAGCTCAGGGTCGCGTCGATGGTGATCATCCAGCTCGTCGGAAGGGTGGTCCCGAAGAAGGTGAGCTGGAAATGCTGGTCGGCCCAGATCAGATAGGCGTTGAAGATCTGCTGGTTGGTGAGCAGCGCGACCGCCATCGCCGGGATCAGCAGGATCAGCGCCAGGACCCGCATCTTCTCCTCCCGGGCGAGGCGGTGGGTCAGCCAGAAATAGAGCGGGATCAGCCCCAGCAGCGCGTATTGGATCTTGATGAGGAAGACGATTGCGATCACCAGAGCCGTGACCAGCCCGGCACCGGCCATCGTTGCAAGCGTCCTGCCGGCGCCGATCGACTCGCTCTCGCCCTCCTCGACCGGCAGATGCGGCCGGCCGGCGAGGAAGATCAGGACCCCGAGCACCATGACGATTCCGGCGGTCCCGAAGCCGTAATGCCAGCCGACCCTCTCGCCGAGCGTTCCGGCGACGAGCGGAGCGGCGATGACGCTGACGTTGATGGCGATGTAGAAGATCTGGAAGGCCATCGCGCGCCTGAGGTCGTTGCCCTTGTAGAGCGCTCCGACCTGGCTCGCGATATTGCCCTTGAACAGGCCGACACCGATGATCAGAGCCAGCAGCGCGAAGAGGAAGGCGCCTTCGAACGCCATCAGGAAATGGCCGATCGACATCGTCACCCCGCCGGCGAACAGGGCGATACGGCGGCCGGCGAAGCGGTCGGCGATGATCCCGCCGAGGATCGGGGTCAGGTAGACGAGCCCGGTGTAGTCGCCGAAGATCGCCGAGGCGAGCGGCTGGCCGCTGAGCCCCTCATAATGCCAGGTCCGAAGCCAGTTGAGGCCGACGACGCCGTCCATCCGCTCCGGCACCAGCAGATAATTGACCATGTAGAGGGTCAGCAGGGTCTGCATCGAATAATAAGAGAAGCGCTCGCAGGCCTCGATGAAGCTCAGATAGCCGAGGCCCTTGGGGTGGCCCAGGAAGGCGCGGTCGTTGCGGTCGGCCGGAGCCTCGAAGTCGGGGGTGGCGTCGGCGACGGTCATTCGCATTCCCTCTCGCAAAGTCGCGCGGAAGCTAGCGAATCGTTTCGGCGGCGCCAGCCCTTTTTCGACCAGTTCCGTCATTCCGGCGAAAGCCGGAATCCATGAACACGCAGGGTGGCGGATATTCGCGGGCTTCCGTTTTCATGGATCCCGGCCTTCGCCGGGATGACGGGTCATCGAGAAGCCTCGGCGGGTCTCCCCGAGGTCCCGGCTTTCGCCGGGACGCCGCCGCGGTGGACGGGGTCGTTTTCGCACCGCTAGGATGGGGCGGAAAAGCGAGGAGCGAGGAATGCGGATATCACTTCTGGCCGGCGTCTTGTGGCTCGCGGCGGCGAGCCCTGCCGCGGCCACCCCGGCCGACGATTTCAGGAAGCTCCTCGACGATCATTATGCCTGGCTGCTTCGCGAGAGCCCGACCTATGCGACCTCGCTCGGAGTCCGCGATTACGACGACCGGATCGAGGATGTCAGCCTCGCCGCCCGCGACCGGCAGGCGGCGGAGGCGAAGCTCTTCCTCGATCGGCTCGAGCGGATCCCGGCCGAGGCGCTGAGCCCGGCGGACCGGGTCAACCGGGCGATCCTCAAGCGCGGCCTGGAAGAGGGGATCGAGGCCAATCGCTTCGGCCAGCGGGTGATGCTGTTCACCACTTATGCCGGCTGGCACCAGGCCTTCGCCGGCCTGGCCGACAATCTGCCGTTCCGGACCAGGGCCGATTACGAGAGCTATCTGGCCCGACTGGCGCTCTATCCGAAGCAGAATGACGATGCGCTCGCCATCACCGGGCAGGCGGTCAAGGGCGGCTTCACTCTGCCCTGCTCGGTGCTCGGCAATTACGAGAAGGGCATCGCCGGGGTCATCGCCGAGGATCCGGCGAAGTCGCGCTTCTACGAGCCGTTCACCCGGTCGCGGCCCGGCGACGTTGCGGAGGCCGAATGGACGGCGATGCAGGCCCGGGCGAGGCGGCTCGTCGCCGACGTCCTCAACCCCGCCTACGCCAGGCATCTCGCTTTCTACCGGACGACCTATCTTCCCAGATGCGCCAGGGCCGACAGCATCTCCGCCCAGCCGGGCGGGCGCGACTATTACGCCTTCCGGGTCCGGCAGGAGACGACGACCTCGCTCACCCCCGACCAGATCCACGAGATCGGCCTCCGGGAATCGGCCCGGATCCGCGCCGAGATGGACAAGGTGGCGAAATCGGCGGGCTTCGCAGGGCGCGAGGCCTTCATCCGCGAGCTCAGGACCGATCCAAGATATTATGCGACGACCCCCGCCCAGCTGATGCAGGCGGCGGCGATGACGGCGAAGACGATCGACGGCAAGATGCCGGCCTGGTTCGCGACCCTGCCGAGGCTGCCCTACGGCGTGCGCGAGATCCCGGCCGAGATCGCGGAGGGGACGACGACGGCTTATTACGGCCAGGGCTCGCCGGCCAGCGGCCTCGCCGGAACCTATTACGTCAACACCTCCAAGCTCGACCAGAGGCCGCTCTGGGAGCTTCCGGCGCTGACCCTTCACGAGGCGGTTCCGGGCCACCACCACCAGATCTCGCTCCAGCAGGAGGTCGAGCTTCCGCCCTTCCGCCGCCACTTCACCTCCTTCACGGCCTTTACCGAGGGGTGGGGCCTCTACGCCGAAAGCCTCGGCGAGGAGATGGGCCTGTACGACACGCCGGAGAAGAAGATGGGCCAGCTCTCCTACCAGGCGTGGCGGGCGTCGCGGCTGGTCGTCGACACCGGAATCCATGCCAAGGGCTGGGACAAGGCCAAAGCGGTCGCCTTCATGCGCGAGAACACGGCGCTGACCGACGCCAATATCGACGCCGAGGTCAACCGCTACATCAGCTGGCCGGGCCAGGCGCTCGGCTACAAGATCGGCGAATTGAGGATCAGGGCGCTTCGGGCGAAGGCGCAAGAAGCGCTCGGCGGGAAGTTCGACCTGAGGCGCTTCCACGACGCGGTTCTGCTGCAGGGTTCGGTGCCGCTCGACGTGCTCGAGGCGCAGGTGGACGCGTGGATCGAGGCGGAGCGGGCGAGACCGTCATCCTGACGAAAGTCAGGATCCATGAACATGGCAGGGCGAATTTTCCGCGCGTCCGTGTTCATGGATCCCGGATCAGGTCCGGGATGACGATTATTACCGCCCAGGCTCTCCGTCCCCCGTCCGGCGGTCGCGGCGCCAGGCTCGGACCATCTCGTTGTAGCAGCCGCTGACCCCGCAGGAGCCGACGGTC
>DASQJV010000473.1:0-7791 GCA_035630855.1 Allosphingosinicella sp.
CAGGTCACCGTGAAATCCCGGAACCCCGTCACTTTCTGGCGGTTTAACGGAGATCATGACGCCTCCGAACCAGTCTGCGCCCGTGGCCGACGCGCCGACCCAGGATAATGGCCTCGAAGCCGGCATATTCTTCGCCTCGAAGAGCGATCCCGGCACCCGGCAGCTGACCGGTCAGATGCGGGTGACCGAGGTCGGAGTCTATCGCGGCCCGCATTATTACAGCCACACGCCGATGGTCCGGATCCAGCTCGATCTCGGACGGCTGGAGGAATGGCCGAGCAACAGGATCGCCGGCTTCACCGAGGCGCTGCTCGGCCTTTTGCCCGGGGTCGGCCGGCACGGCTGCTCATTGAGGGTGCGGGGCGGCTTCGAGCGGCGGCTGCGCGAGGGCACCTGGCTCGGCCATATCGCCGAGCATGTCGCGCTCGAGCTCCAGACCCTGGCGGGCTCGCGCGCCACCCGCGGCAAGACCCGGTCGGTCAAGAACCGGCCCGGAGTCTACAATGTCATGTTCGCCTATAACGAGGAGAAGGTCGGGCTGATGGCCGGGCGGGTCGCGCTCGAGCTGGTCCATTCGCTTCTCCCGGCCGACCTGCAGGGCATAAGCGGCCTCGACCGGATCTTCGCTCTGGAGGGCGAATTCGATCTCGATCGCCGGCTCGACGCCCTGAAGCGGATGGTCCGCCGAAAGGCGCTCGGCCCGAGCACCAAGGCCCTGGTCGACGAGGCCGAGCGGCGCGGAATCCCGGTGATGCGGCTCGACGAGAGGAGCCTGCTCCAGCTCGGCCACGGCCGCCACCAGCAGAAGATCCGGGCCTCGATCACCGGCCGAACCTCGCTGGTCGCCACCGACCTCGCCGGCAACAAGGACATGACCAAGAAATTGCTCGACGAGAGCGGCGTTCCGGTGCCGCGCGGAATCGTCGTCCGCGATGCCGAGGAGGCGGTGCGCGGCGCCAGGCGGCTGCGCTTCCCGCTCGTCACCAAGCCGCTCGACGGCAATCACGGCCGCGGAGTCACGATCGGCATCCGGGACGAGGAGCAGCTCCGCTTCGGCTTCCGCGAAGCGCAGGCCCAGGCCAAGGGCCGCGACGTCATCGTCGAGCAGTTTTTCGAGGGCAACGACCACCGCATCCTCGTCGTCGGCGGCAAGATGGTCGCGGTCGCCGAGCGCATCCCGGCCCAGGTCGTCGGCGACGGGATCAGCACCATCCGCCAGCTCGTCGAGGAGGTGAACCGCGACCCGCGCCGGGGCGACGGCCATGAGAATGTCATGACCCGGATCCGGATCGACGCCCATGTCGAGGAGTTCCTCGCCCGCTCCGGCCTGTCCCCCGAGTCCATTCCCGAGGCGGACGAAATCGTCCCGCTGCGCGCCACCGCCAATCTCTCGACCGGCGGCACCGCCATCGACCGGACCAACGAGATCCATCCGGACAATGTCGAGATCGCCCGCCGGGCGGCCCTGATCATCGGTCTCGACGTCTGCGGAGTCGACTTCGTCTGCCCCGACATCAGCCGGTCGGTCCGCGAGACCGGCGGCGGAGTCATCGAGGTCAATGCCGCGCCCGGCCTCAGGATGCACATCGATCCTTCGGTCGGAGCGCCCCGCGACGTCGCCAAGCCGATCATCGAGATGCTGTTCCCGCGGGGCGGCTCCTCGCGCATCCCGATCATCGCCATCACCGGCACCAACGGCAAGTCGACCGTCGGTCGGATGACCAAGCACATCCTGCGCTACACCGGCTGCACGGTCGGGCTGACCTCGACCACCGGAGTCTATGTCAACGACATCCTCACCCATGAAGGCGACGCCACCGGACCGCGAAGCGCCCGGATGATCCTCCGCGATCCCACGGTCGAGGTGGCCGTCCTGGAGACGGCGCGCGGCGGCCTGCTGCGCGAAGGGCTCGCCTACGAGCGCGCCGACATCGCCGCCTGCCTGAACGTCACCGCCGACCATATCGGGCTCAAGGGCATCGAGACGGTGGAGGACCTCGCCAGCGTCAAGCAGGTGGTGGTCGAGGCGGTGCGCCGGGGCGGTCATTCGATCCTCAACGCCGACGATCCGCTGACCGTTCGGATGGCCCGCCGCGCCCGCGGCCGACTGATCTGGTTTTCGCTCAACGGCGGCGCCGAATTGTCGCCGATGGTTCGAGAGCATGTCGACGAAGGCGGAATGGCGGTGGTGCGCGAGCCGGGTCCGGAGGGCGGCACCATCGTCCTTTACGACGATTCCCGCCGCGAGACGATCATGAAGACCGGCGACATCCCCGCCACCCTGCACGGAATGGCCGAGTTCAACGTCGCCAATTCGCTCGCCGCCATCGCCATCGCGCTCGCGCACGAGGTGCCGATCCTGACCATCCGCTCGGCCATGGCCCAGTTCCGCTCGACCTTCGAGCAGAATCCCGGCCGCCTCAACGTCAACGACGCCCACGGCTTCCGGGTCATCCTCGACTATGCCCACAATGCCGCCGGCCTCGCGGCGCTCGGCAAGGTCGTGCGCGGCCTCAGCAACCGCTACAAGCGCACGATCGGAACGGTTTCGATTCCGGGCGACCGGCGCGACGAGGACATCGAGGAAATGGGCCGGATCGCCGCCGGAATCTTCGACGAGCTCATCTTCCGGGAGGATCCCGGGCTTCGCGGCCGCCCGCGCGGGGAGGTGATGCACCATCTCCGGCTGGGCGCGCTGGCGGCGGGCCGCTCGCCCGACCATATCCACCTCATCGCCGGTGAAACGGCCTCCACGGCCGCGGCGCTGGCCATGGGACGCCCGGGGGACCTCATCGTCATCACGCCCAACGACATCAACGGCACCTGGCAGCAGATCCACGACTTCAAGCCGGCCGCCGAACGCACCTCCGGTCGCGCCGCCTTCCTCTCGGCGGAATAGTGGGCGACGAAGGCCGGCGGCGGCGGGGCTGCCTGATCATCATCGGCGGCGGCGAGGACCGGGCGCCGAGCGGCCAGCGGGTGATCCTCCGCGAAATCGCCAGGCACGTGCGCGGCGGCAAGCTCGTCCTCGCCACGGTCGCGAGCCACCGCCCGGAAGGCTATTTCGCCGAATATGAGAGGGCCTTCGCCGATCTCGGCCTCGGCGAGCTGGTCGAGCTCTATGTCGAGGAGCGCAGCCAGGCCGGGGACCGCGAAAAGCTGTCGGTGCTCGACGACGCCGCCGGGATCTTCTTCTCCGGCGGCGACCAGCTCAGGATCACCAGCCAGATCGGCGACACCGGGATCGAGGCGAAGGTCCGAGCCCTTTACGAGCGCGGCGGAGTCGTCGCCGGGACGTCGGCGGGCGCCTCGGTGATGAGCGAGACGATGCTGATCAAGGGCACCAGCAAGGTCACCCACCGGATCGGCGACCTCCACATGGCGCCCGGAATGGGGCTGATGCGCGACGTCATCATCGACCAGCATTTCGCCGAGCGCGGCCGCTTCGGCCGGCTGATCGGAGCCATCGCCCACAATCCGAGGATCCTCGGCCTCGGCCTCGACGAGGACACTGCGGCGGTGGTGGAAGGAGACTGCTTCAAGGTCATCGGCAGCGGCGCGGTCTATGTCGTCGACGGCGCCGACATCAGCTATTCCAACATCGCCGATGCCCAGTCGCTGCAGGCGCTGTCGATGCACAACATGCGGGTCCACGTGCTTTCCGACCACGACAGCTTCGACCTGAAGGCGCGGCGGGCGATCCCGCCGAGGCGGGACTAGACTCCGCTCATCGCAAGGGGGCGCAACCCGATTCCCACGCGGTCGTTCTGTTCCCCGGCCTTCGCCGGGGGAGCTTACCTGGCGCGAAGGATGCTCTAAGAAGAAGGAATGCGTTTGGACCAGACCGCCCAGTGGCAGCCGACCCCGGCCGAGTATGAGGCCCCGGGAGGCCCACCCCAGCAACCGCCGCCCGGGCCGCCGAGGCGTGCATGGTACAACCCGTTGCGATGGGGCTGGAAGCGGATCGTCCTCGCCCTCCTCGCCCTGTTCATGCTGATCGTCGCCTGGCTGGCGATCACCGCTCCGCTCTCCAAGTCGCTCCAGCCGATCGCGGCTCCGAGCCTCACCCTGGTCTCGGTGGAAGGGACTCCGATCGCCCGGCGCGGCGCCGACATACGCGAGCCGGTCAAGATCGCCGACCTGCCCAAACATGTTCCGAACGCCTTCATCGCCATCGAGGACAAGCGCTTCCACAGCCATCTCGGGATCAGCGTCCGAGGAATCGCCCGGGCCGCCTGGCGCAACCTCGGCGCCGGCGGGGTGCGCGAGGGCGGAAGCACGATCACCCAGCAGCTCGCCAAAATCTCCTTCCTCAGCGCCGACCGCACCGCGGCCCGAAAGGCCCAGGAGGTGCTGATCGCCTTCTGGCTCGAGGCGTGGCTGACCAAGGAGGAGATATTGGAGCGCTACCTCTCCAACGTCTATCTCGGCGACAACACCTACGGCCTGCGCGCCGCGTCCTGGCATTATTTCAGCGTCCCGCCCGAGAAGCTGACGGTCCCGCAGGCGGCGATGCTTGCGGGGATGGTCAAGGCGCCGTCGAGGCTGGCCCCGACGCGCAACTACAAGCTCGCCCGGGAACGAGGCCGAGTGGTCATCGCGGCGATGATCGACCAGGGCTTCGTCACCAATGCGGACGCTCGTCGGCTGAAGCCCGCTCGGCTCAGGGTCGAGCGGCAGAAGCAGGTGCCGACCGGGACCTATTTCGCGGACTGGGTGCTTCCGATGGCCCGGGCCCGGGGCGAGGTCGGCTATGGCGACCAGGAGGTCCAGACCACGCTCGAGAGCCGGATGCAGAAGCTTGCGCTGCAGACGGTGCGCCGGGCCGGCCTCGGCCGGGCGCAGGTGGCGCTGGTGGCGATGCGGCCCGACGGCCGGGTCGTCGCCATGGTCGGAGGCCGGGATTATGCGCGAAGCCCGTTCAACCGGGCGACCCAGGCCCGCCGCCAGCCGGGCTCGGCCTTCAAGCTGTTCGTCTATCTGGCGGCGCTTCGGGCGGGGATGACCCCCGACACGCCGGTCGCGGACACCCCGCTTCGGGTCGGCACCTGGCAGCCCAAAAATTACGGCGACCGGTATCGCGGCACCCTGACCCTGCGCGACGCGCTCGCCCTCTCGAGCAACGTCGCCGCGGTCCGACTGTCGGAGCGGGTCGGGCGGCGGAACGTCATCCAGGCCGCGCGCGACCTCGGCGTGAGAAGCCCGCTCAACGACAATCCGAGCCTCGCGCTCGGTACCTCCGGTGTCACTTTGCTCGAGCTGACCTCGGCCTATGCCGCCGTCGCCGCCGGCGCCTATCCGGTCCAGCCGAAGGGGCTGGAGGACGAGGAGAAGCCGTGGTGGCAGCGCATGTGGAACAAGGCGACCGGCGCCAGCGGCGACCCCGCCTTCGACGAGCTCAGGGAGATGCTCGGCGCCGTCGTCACCCAAGGCACGGGCCGGGGCGCGGCGCTCGCAGTGCCCGCCTTCGGCAAGACCGGAACCACCCAGGACAGCCGCGACGCCTTGTTCATCGGCTTCGCCCAGGATCTGGTGGTGGGAGTCTGGGTCGGCAATGACGACAACAGCCCGCTCGCCGGCCAGATCGCCGGCGGCGGCCTGCCGGCTCGAATCTGGCGCGACTTCATGACCCAGGCGGTCGGCACCACCCCCGCCCGGAAGCTGGCGCCGCCGCTCCAGGCGCCGGTGCCGTCGCCCGGCTTCAACGGCTCGGTCACCATCCCGATCGAGGGCACCGACGGATTCGAGGTCGGGGTGCAGGTGGACGAGAACGGGGTCTCCGTCACCGGGGACGGAGTTCGCGTCCCGATCGAGGACCTGGCGCCGCCGCAGGGCGAGCGCCAGCCGACCGACGCTCCGCCGCGCGACGACGCCGCCCCGCCGCCGAGGGACGAGCCTGTGCCCGAGGATGAGCAATAAGGTCAGGTCCGGTTCGCCACAGCCGTTCGGCCCCGGACCGGATCCGGGATTGTCGAAGCCCTTCCCTGCCTGACACCGCGGGAAGAGAGGGCTTCGACAGGCTCAGCCCGAACGGAGCTGGATTGCCCCGCCGCTTGACGGCCTAGACGACCGGGCCGCTCGAATAAGCGGTCGAAGCGCGCGTCCGGTTGCGGCGGTCCCAGGCCTTCTTGGCGAGCCAGGCGCCGCCGACGGCGAGCCCGAGCGGCCCGAAGGCGCGGCGGGCGATGGCCGGAGCCAGGGCCCCGACGAGGAGGCCGGTGCCGCCATTGTAGCGGCCGGCCAGCTTGCGTCCGAGGACCGCTCCCGCGATTTTGCCGATCATTGCTCAACTCCTTGAATGGGTTCGGGGGAAGAGCGCGGGAGAGGGGCACTTGTTCCCCGGCGAAGGCCGGGGCCCAGCGGCGCCGGCCCCGGACTGGGCCCCGGCCTTCGCCGGGGAACAGCTAGTCGAGGAACAGCTCGGCCGCGGCCTCGACGATGGCGTCGACGTCGAGGCGGTATTCCCGGTAGAGGTCGGGCAAAGTGCCGGTCTGGCCGAAGCGCTCGAGGCCGAGCGGGCTGACGCGGTGGCCGAGGACCCCGCCGAGCCAGGAGAGCGAGGCGGGCGCGGCGTCGAGCAGGGTGACGAGGCCGGCGGCCGGCGAGAGCGGGGCGAGCAGCTGCTCGACGTGGGAGGGCGAGGTCCCCTTGCCGCCCCAGCGCCCGCGCCGGCGCTCGCTCCAGCCGCGGTGGAGGAGGTCGGGCGAGGTGATGGCGAGAAGGCCGAGGCCGGGGACATCCTCCCTCAGCGCCTCCCAGGCGGCCAGCGCCTCGGGCGCGATCGCCCCCGAATAGACCAGGGCCGCTTCCGATCCCGCCGCCGGCTCGCGGAGCCAGTAGCCGCCGGCGACAGCGCCGGCCTTCCACGCTTCATCTTCCCGTTCGGGCTGGGCGACGGTCCGGGTGGTGAGACGGAGGTAGACGCTCTCGCCGTCGGGCGCCTGGATGAGCCGGAAGGCCTCCTCCATGAACAAGGCGAGCTCGTCGGCGAAGGCGGGCTCGTAATGCCTGAGGCCGGGCTGGCCGAGCGCGATCAGCGGCGGGTTGATCGACTGGTGGGCGCCGCCCTCGGGTCCGAGGGTCACGCCCGAAGGGGTCGCGACCAGCAGGAAGCGGGCGTCCTGGTAGCAGGCGTAGTTGAGCGCATCGAGGCCGCGGGCGATGAACGGATCGTAGACGGTGCCGATCGGGAACAGGCGGGTCCCGAACAGGTCGCCGGCGAGGCCGAGGGCGGCGAGCATCAGGAACAGATTGTTCTCGGCGATTCCGAGCTCGATATGCTGGCCGGCCGAAGTGGCGCCCCATTTCTGGGCCGACGGGATCTTCGCCGCGGCGAAGATGTCGGCCAGCACCTGGCGGCGGAACAGGCCGCGCTGGTTCACCCAGGCGCCGAGATTGGTCGAGACGGTGACGTCGGGGGAGGTGGTCACGATCCGGTCCGCAAGCCCGCCGCCGGCCCGGCTGAGGTCGAGCAGGATCCGGCCGAACGCGGCCTGGGTCGACTGCTCCTCGCCGGCCGGGGCGGGAATTGCCGGCACCTCGGCCTGGTACCAGGGCCGCTCGCGCTTCGCCCTGGCGATCCGGCTGGCTTCGACCAGAGCCTTCACCGCCTCGGCCGAATTGCCGCCGAGCCCGGCCCAGGGCTCCCACTCCTCCCCTTCCCGGATGCCCAGCCGCTCGCGCAGGGCGGCCATCTGGCCGGGGTTCATCAGGCCGGCATGATTGTCCTTGTGGCCGGCGAAGGGCAGTCCGAAGCCCTTGATCGTATAGGCGATGAACAGGGTCGGCACG
>DASQJV010000474.1:0-3051 GCA_035630855.1 Allosphingosinicella sp.
CGCGTTTCCGCCGGATCGAGGATGCCGTCATCCCACAGCCGTGCCGTCGAGTAATACGGACTGCCCTCGCGCTCATACGTTTCCAGAATCGGCGCTTTAAACGCCGTCTGTTCGTCCGCCGACAAATCGGCTTCGCCCGGATCTGGGGGATGCCGGTCGCGATCCTCGCCAACAACGGCATCCTCTTCTCGGAGAGCGCGCTCAAGGGCGCCCATTTCATCGAGCTCGCCTGCCAGAGGCGGACGCCGCTCCTGTTCCTCCAGAACATCTCCGGCTTCATGGTCGGCGGCAAGTATGAGGCGGGGGGGATCGCCAAGGACGGCGCCAAGCTGGTGACGGCGGTGGCGACCGCCCAGGTACCCAAGATCACGATCCTGATCGGCGGAAGCTTCGGCGCCGGCAATTACGGCATGGCCGGCCGCGCCTATTCCCCCCGCTTCCTGTTCACCTGGCCGAACAGCCGGATCAGCGTGATGGGCGGCGAGCAGGCGGCGAGCGTGCTCGCGACCGTGCACAAGGATGCCGACAGCTGGACCCCGGAGGAAGCCGAGGCCTTCAAGGCCCCGATCCGCCAGCGCTACGAGGACGAGGGCAATCCCTATCACGCCACCGCGCGCCTGTGGGACGACGGCATCATCGACCCGGTCCAGACCCGCGACGTGCTCGGCCTTGCCTTCAGCGCCTGCCTGAACGCCCCGATCCCGGAGCGGGCGCGCTTCGGCATCTTCAGGATGTGACGATGAGCGAATCCGAGACCAGGATGGATCCCGAGACTCACGAGCGGATCGTCGCTTTGTACAGGGAAGGCGACAAGCTGGCGAAGGCGCGCCGGAGCAACCCGGCGCTCAGGAAATATGCCGAGGCGTGGGCGCTCATCCCCGACCCAAAGGAACAGTGGAAGCTGTCCACCGCGGTGATCTCGGCGATCGCCGACAGCTGGTTCATGCTGCGCCGGTACGACGAGGTGCTCCGGGCGCTCGAATTCGGGATGAACTGCCCGGGCGCGGCGGGCGACCCGTTCCTCCACCTCCGGCTCGGCCAGGCTTTGCTCGAGCAGGGCGAGGAGGACCGCGCGGCGGAAGAGCTGGGGCGCGCCTATGCGAGCCATGGCGAAGCCATATTCGAGCATGAGGATCCGAAATATCTCGCTTTCCTGACCGCCCGGGGACGGACCAAGGCATGATCCGCTCGCTGCTCATCGCCAATCGTGGCGAGATCGCCTGCCGGGTGATCCGGACGGCGAGGAGGCTCGGGGTCCGCACCGTCGCGGTCTTTTCCGACGCCGACCGGCAGGCGCTCCATGTCCGCGAGGCGGACGAGGCGGTGCATATTGGGCCGAGCGCGGCTCGTGAAAGCTACCTCGTCGGCGAGAAGATCCTCGCCGCCGCCCGAGCGACCGGCGCCGAGGCGATCCATCCGGGCTACGGCTTCCTCTCGGAGAATGCGGAGTTCGCCGAGGCCGTCGAGGCGGCGGGGCTGGTCTGGGTCGGGCCGAAGGCGTCTTCGATCCGCGCCATGGGGCTGAAGGACGCCGCCAAGAAGCTGATGTCGGAGGCCGGGGTGCCGGTCACTCCGGGCTATCATGGCGAAGACCAGGCGCCCGACCGGCTCCAGGCCGAGGCGGATTCGATCGGCTATCCGGTGCTGATCAAGGCGGTGGCCGGCGGCGGCGGCAAGGGGATGCGAAGGGTCAACGCGTCCGCCGAGTTCCAGGAGATGCTGGCCTCGTGCCGGCGAGAGGCGGCGGCGTCGTTCGGCGACGACCGCGTCCTCATCGAGAAATATGTCGAGCGGCCGCGCCATATCGAGGTCCAGGTGTTCGGCGACTCGCACGGCAACGTCGTCCATCTGTTCGAGCGCGACTGCTCGCTTCAGCGGCGGCACCAGAAGGTGATCGAGGAGGCGCCGGCGCCGGGGATGGACCAGGCCACCCGGGCGGCGGTGTGCGGGGCCGCGGTGAAGGCGGCGAAGGCGGTCGACTATCGCGGCGCGGGGACGGTCGAGTTCATCGCCGACGCTTCCGAGGGGCTGAGGGCCGACCGGATCTGGTTCATGGAGATGAACACGCGGCTCCAGGTGGAGCATCCGGTGACCGAGGAGATCACCGGCCAGGATCTGGTCGAGTGGCAATTGAGGGTGGCGAGCGGCGAGCCGCTGCCGCTTCGGCAGGAGGAGCTCTCGATCCGGGGCTGGGCGATGGAGGCCCGGCTCTATGCCGAGGATCCGGCCCACGAGTTCCTGCCTTCGACCGGCCGGCTCGACCATTTCCAGCTCGGCCGCGGAGTCCGGGTCGACACCGGGGTCGAGGAGGACGACCGGATCAGCCCCTATTACGATCCGATGATCGCCAAGCTGATCGCCCGGGGGGCGACCCGGGAGGAGGCGATCGCCCGGCTGATCGACGCGCTCGAGCAGGTCGAGGTGTGGCCGGTCAGGACCAATGCCGGCTTCCTGGCGCGGTCGGCGGCCGATCCGGATTTCCGCTCGGGCGACGTCGACACCGCCTTCATCCCGTCGCGGATCGACCGGCTCGTGCCGGACCCGGCGCCGCCCGAGGGGGTCTGGAACCTCGCCGCGACCGCGCTTCTGGCGGCAAGCTTCGGCAATGACGGCGAAGGCGATCCCTGGGACTCGCTTCGGGGCTTCCGGGCCAATGCCGGGACCGATCTCGGCGTGGCCCTGAGCCATGCCGGAGAGACCCGGCTGGTCGATGCCGGCGGCGACCCGCCGCTCGAGGGGATCGCGACGGCGGAGGGCGAGACCGTGCTCGTCTTCTCCGCGGGCCAGGCCTTCGCCTTCACCCTTCCCGGCTCCGGCGGCGGAGTCGCCGGGGCGGCGGCGTCGGACGGCGTCCTGCTTTCGCCGATGCCCGGCCGGGTGATCTCGGTCGAGGTCCGCCAGGGGGACCGGGTCGCCAAGGGGCAGAAGCTGCTGACCCTCGAGGCGATGAAGATGGAGCACAGCCTGGTGGCGCCGTTCGAGGGGGTTGTCGCCGAGCTCCACGCGGTGGAAGGTGGGCAGGTGAGCGAAGGGACGCTTCTGGTGAGGGTG
>DASQJV010000475.1:0-16479 GCA_035630855.1 Allosphingosinicella sp.
GGGGCCACCTTGAGGTTGCCGTAGGCGAGGTCGGCCTGGCTCATGTCGGTGACCTGGACGAAGCTCGGCTTGATCAGGTCGTCCCAAAGCTGGATGGCCTTGTTGGTCGCAGCCTGCTGAGCCGCGGAGAAAGCGCCGAACTGGAAATATTCGTTGCGACCGACGAGGCCGGTGCCGGCCGCGTTCGGATAGACGTAGGGAATCTGGAAGAGCTGGCTCTGCGAGGTGTAGAAGCCGTACTGGATGACGTCCGGGTTGCCGCTCTTGTTCTGGCCCATGAAGTCTTCGCCATAGCTCCACTGCGGTCCGGGAATGCCGGTGCCGGGGTAGGAGGTGCGGTTCAGGTTCGCGATGACCTGCTCGATCGAGTAGACCGGCTTGTTATACTGGCCGAGCGTGCCGCCGGTGCCGTCGACGTTCGCGTAGAGGTCGATGGTGTCGGTGATGTAGACGACCGGATAGTCGGTGTCGGTTTCAGGATTGGTATCGACAGTATCAGACATAAAGTGCCTCCCCTAATAAGGCTGGTTGATCTTGGTGTTAGCGACCCTGCCGCCAGGGCAGGGTCTCCGCGAGGGCGGCGGCGAGCGCCGCCTCGAGCTTGTCGCCGCCGGGGCCGGAGCCCGGGATGCGGACGGCGCGCGGAGCGGCGCCGAAAAGAATGGCGTTATGGTCGCCGCCGGGCCGGAACGGCCGGACGTCGAGAGCGACGAGGCGCTGGCCGCCGTCGTTCTGGACCGAAGCGTGGACGAGGAGGGTGACGGTCCCGGGCTCGAGCACGGCGGGGTCGCCGAAGCCGACCCGGCTCACCGGCACCGGAGCGCCGTCGGCGGCCAGGGCGCGGACCGTGTCGCAAATCTCTTCCTCGAGCTTGTCGGCGTCGGAACGGGTCTTGGGACCCGCAAGGCACAGGATCCGGACGGACCCGGCCTGCTGCCACGCGAGAACCGGAGTCGAGGCCTGCGCGGGAGCGGCGCTCAACGGCGCGGCCCCGAGGGGGAGCAAAGCGAGCGCGCAAAAAGCGCGCAGCAATCTTGCCGGAGAATCCATGACATGCCCCAGTGCCCCGTATGGAAAAGGGACCATCGCACCACGGCGGGTCCCTCTGCTAAGTAGCTCGACTAGTTAGGCTTTTCCGATTCGTCAATCGACGAAATTCGAGATTCCTAATTTTTTATTCTGCCCTGCCGGCCAATGTCCCGCTTTGGCGCAGGCACTCGGGAATCCGTTGACAGGATCGGTAGCGGGCGCCGTATCCGCCGGAGGAATGGCTTGCGCGACGACCGCCTTCGGGGCTAGTCCGCGCGGCCATGGGCGTCCTCAAGAAGCTGTTTACCTGGTGGGACGGGGCGACTCTGACGACCTCGTGGCATCTGCGCCGGCACGGCCGCAAGGTCGGCAGCGATTCGATCGGCAACATCTATTATGCCTCGAAGAAGGGCGACCGCCGGTTCGTCTCCTACGAGGGCGCCAACGATCCCAGCCGGGTGCCGCCCGAATGGTACAGCTGGCTTCACCACCAGATCGACGACGTGCCGGACCAGTCGCTCCCGCCGCCGCCCAAGTTCCTCAAGGCGCCGGAGCCCAACCTCACCGGAACCCCGCTCGCCTACCGTCCCTCCGGAGCGCTCGAGCTGGGCGCCCAGCGTCCCGCGGCCAGCGGCGACTATGAGGCCTGGACTCCGGACCGGGCATGAGGCTCGGGCTCGGCGCCGCTCTTCTCGTCCTGGCCGCGCTCGCCGGCTGCGACCGCGGCGGGCAGGAGGGCGAGGACAACCGGCAGGCGGCCGCCGAGCCGCGGACCGTCGACATCCCGCAGACCGTGACCGCGGTCGCGCCCGGCACGACTCCGGTGGCGGAGCGGGTCGCGGTGATCGGGCTGCTCAACAAGCGTAACGGCATCTCCCGCCCGATCACGCTGAGGCCGGGGCAGGCGGTTCGGGTGGGGGATGCGATCGTCCGGCTTCGCGCCTGCGAGACGACGGCGCCCTGGGAGGTTCAGACCCTTACCGGCGCCTTCGTCCAGCTCGACGTCCGCAACCCGCAGGGGCGCTGGCAACGGGTCTTCTCGGGTTGGCTCTACAAGGAGACTCCGTCGCTCAACGTCGTCGAGCATCCCATTTACGACGTCTGGCCCAAGAGCTGCACGATGACGCATCCGGAGGCCGGCGAATCGACCGTCCGGGCCGCGTCGGCGGCGAGCAGCCGGTCGAGAGCCCCGAACTCGGCTCCGGCGGCGCGGGCCGCGGTCCCCTCCGAACCGGCGCCGGCTCCGGCGCCCGCGCCCGAGCCGTCCGGAGCGGCCGCCGACAGCGCCGAATCCAACAGCGCCAGGTAATCCTCCTGGGCGATCTCGACCGCGCCGAGGCTGCGCAGGTGGTCGGTCATGAACTGGCAGTCGAGCAGCCGGTAGCCTCCGACCCTCAGCCGCGCCACCAGCCAGGCGAGCGCCACCTTGGAGGCGTCGGTCCGGGCCGAGAACATGCTCTCCCCGAAGAAGGCGGCGCCGAGGCTGACTCCGTAGAGTCCGCCGGCGAGCTCGCCCCGGTGCCAGCATTCGATCGAATGGGCGTGGCCGCGGGCGTGGAGCAGGCCGTAGCTCTCCTCGATATCGGAGTTGATCCAGGTCTCGTCGCGCTCGGCGCAGCGCCTGACGACCTCGGCGAAGGCGGTGTCGCGGGTGACCCGATACTCGCCCGACCGGATCGTCTTCCTGAGCGATCGCGACAGCCGGAAGCGCTTGAGCGGAAGGATCGCCCGCCGCCGGGGCTCCACCCAGAAGACCTCCCTGGCGTCGCGGCTGTCCGACATCGGGAACACCCCGATCGCATAGGCGCGCAGCAGTAGGTCCGGATCGATCGCCGCCATCGCAAGCGGTTTAGCGGCGCCGAGCGCCGGACAGAAGCTGGGGATTGCCCCGGATCAGAGGATTTCGCGGACCCGGTCCTGCGGCCGGCACAGCCTCACGCCTTTCTCGGTCTCGACGAGGGGCCGCTCGATCAGGGCCGGGTTGCCGATCATCGCGTCGAGCACCGCCTCGTCGCCGGCCTCGGCGATGTCGGCCGCGCCCTGCTCCTTGCGCCTCAGCCCTTCCGCCGGCGAAAGCCCGGCGCGGTCGTAGACCCGCCGAAGCTCGTCGCGGGACGGCGGGGTCTTCAGATATTCGACCACGGTCACGTCGGCGCCGCTCTCGCGCAAAATCTCGAGCGTCTTCCTCGAGGTGCCGCAATTGGGATTATGCCAGATCGTCGCCTTCATTCCTTTTTCCCTTCGCCGGCGCGCTCGCGCTGCTTCACCTTTCGGATTGCGGCCAGCTGGCCCCTGAGGATCTTGATCGCGTCCGTTTCGTCCTTGCTGAGCCCGTCGAGCTTCAGATGGTCGAGCAGGACCTCGAGTGCGTCGCCGATCCTTCCGAGCTGTCGGCCGTAGCTGCCGACCTCGTCGAGCACCTTCTGCTCGATGTCGGGCCGCGGCGTCTGGCCGAGATTGACGTTGACCAGCCCGAACTGGGCGCCCTGGTTCATGAAGGTCCAGGGGTTGATCGCCTGCCAGAGCTGCTCGGGAGCGACTGAGAATTGGAATTTGCTGTCGGTCATGATGTTCCGGTGGAAGGCCCGCCGCCCCTATGCCGCAGGGGGGCGGGCCTGTCACCCGTTCGGCGCGCTCAGATCGCCTTCAGATATTCGAGCAGGGCCTTCTTCTCCGAGTCGCTGAGGTCGGTTCCGAAATCGTGGCCGCAGCGGCTCTCGCCCGACTTCAGGTCCTCCTCGTCGCAGCCCCTTGTGTCGCGCACCTGCGCCCCCGGCGCCTGGCTCCGGGCGAGACCGATGAGCTCGGTGTCGTAGCGATTGCCGACCTCGAACTTGTTCGGCCGGTTGCGCGGCGCCTTGAGCAGGTCGGCGAGCGTCGGGACGGAGCCGTTGTGGAGATAGGGCGCCGCCGCCCAGATACCCTCCATCACCCGCGATTCGTAGCGGATCGGCCCGTTCTTGGCGCCGCACGGCTCGGGCGCCGCCGGCTTGTAGGTGGCCAGAAGCTGCTCGGCCGCCGGCTTGTGCTTCTTCGGAGTCACCGCCGCGGCCTCGCCGCCATATTTGAACAGCGAGACTCCGAAAGCCTGCTGGAAGATCGCTCCGATGACCGAGACTCCGAGCAGCGAGAAGGTGTCCGAGGTCGCCCCGATCGCCCCTCCCACCGGCGCCTTCGCGCCTTCGTAGACGCCGCTCTTCACCGGCCTCTTGAGGATCGCATATTCGCGCGAATCGGTGCCGACGTCGCAGAGCGGAGTGGCCCAGGTCGAGCTGGGCGGGACGAAGCGGAAGGCGCCCGGCCGCTTGCCGTGGCATTCGGTGCAGCCGCCGGCCTGGGTCGGACGGTCGTAGATCCTCTTGCCTTCGGCGACGAGGGCCGCGTCCAGCGCCCAGGGCCAGCGCGGCGGCCCGATCTTGCGGACGAGATGCTCGATATGGCCGAGGCTCTTCCACTGGATCGAATTGCCGGCGAGGAAATCGACGTGATTGGCCTTGCGGGTGGGGCGGAAGATCCCGAACACGCCATAGACCTGGCCGAGATTGCGGGTCAGCGCGAAGAGGTCGTCGCCGTTCTTCGAGAAGCCCGGCCACTGGGTCCGGTCCTGCTTCGGGGCGTTCCACAGGAACGGGTAGCGGACCGGGGCGTCGGCCAGAGCGATATTCTCCGGGATGAGGAAGCTCGGCGGCGGCCCGATGTCCATCCCGACCAGCCGGTTGAAGATCATCGAGACGGCGTCTAGCCGGCCGAGGCCCCAGCCCTGCGGCGGCAGCGCCCGGGTGACCAGGGTGTGCTCGCGCAGGTGCCAGGCGGCGACCTCCTGCTTCAGGGCGGCGACCTTGGCCGGCGGCGCCCCCGCGCCGAGCACCTCGGCCGCGAAGGCCGCGAAGGCGGAGTCGGTCGCCAAGACGATTCCGAGCGCCGAGTCGAGGTCCCTCAGAAGGCCCTGGAAATCGACGAGGGCGGGGCCGCCGTCGACCCTATATTCGGTGCCTGCGACGACGATCTGCCTTGTGTGGCAGGCGGAGCAGTTCATCGCCAGATACTGGCGCCCGCCGGTCTCGCCGGTCATGAAGCCGACCGGGAGCCGGTTCACATTGGCCGGATTGGGAAGATAGCCGTAGCGCGCGAGGCCGTCGGCCAGGAACGGCGCCCCGTCGGGCGCCTTCAGAGCCTTCGCCCAGGCGTAGGGAATGAGGCGCGAGCCCTGATCGCGGGTGTAGAAGTCGGCGCGGGCCGCCGGTGTCCAGGACGAGCCCTGGTGAAGGAAGACCGGCCCGGCCGCCGCGGCCGCTCCGGCGCTGCAGGCGAGCGCCGCCGCGATAAGCCTGCGAAATATCCTGAATCGAGTGCTGCGCATGTCCGACCCCCCAGTCTTGCGGATGAAACGCGCACTGGCGAAGACTGCGCGGTCCCCGCAGCGTGAAGCTAACATGAGCGGCGGCAGTCCTCAAACCTATTGCGAGATTCGGTCCGATTGGGTGCATTAGGGCCGAGCCGCCGCGCTCACGCCGTTTGAGCTCTGTTCAAGAGCGCGCCGAGGGCCGGTGCGGCATGAGTTGCGACACCCCCTGACAATCGAAAGGAAGAAGATGAAGACGAATGCAGGAAATAATGTTAATTCATTTCCAGCCCAAATATTCGCGGATCTCAAATGTCCGAGGCTGCAATTGGCACTCTAGAGGGTGCGCGCGCGGAGAGTTTTCTGCTCGCCTGCATCGACACGCTGAACCTGATCGGCGAATTGGACCCGCCGGATTATGACGCGTTTGACCGGTGGCGGAGCGTGTGGGATTCGGACGCGCTTTCGACATGGATATCTTCCGCGCGCGATGAAGGTATCAAGCTCGGTCCCGGGCTCGTGTCCGTCTGGCTCTATTCGGTGGTCCAGACCTGGCACAAGACCGGGCGACAGGCGGCCGACTGGCTGGAATCGGTCTACGACGCGGAGTTCGAAGCGGACGGCAGCCTTCCGGAGAAGCTGCTGCGGCATTTGTTCAAGGCGATGAGCGAAGCCGGCACGATCGATCTCAACGATGGCCTGCCCACCGAGCTCTATAGCGGCGAGGGGATCATCGAGCTCAGTGAGGTCCTTCTCGACAACGGTTATGCCGATCTGGCGAAGAGTGTGGCGAATGGCGCCGCGCGCCTGCTGGAGCGCGTCGATTCGTTAGGCGTGAGGGCATTGCGCCTTGCCGCGCGCGCCGCCTTCGCCGCCGGCCAGCCGGAAGATGCGGCGCTCAAGCTGGGCGTTCTCGCGGTTCACCCGGCGGTCGACCGTCTCGACCGGTTCGACGCGCTTGAAACCTGCCTGCGCTGGATCGCTCTCGACGCGCGCGGGAAGGCGATCGTCGGATTCATAGCCTCGCAGATGCAAAAGGATACGCAAGCCGCCACTCTGGAGCTTTATCTGAAAGGGCTGGTCCGGCAGATCGATCCCGCCCGCGTCGGCTACGGGGATGCGGAAAGGATCCGGCCCATCTTCGTCCAGGGTGGGATCGACGATTTTGTCGAAGCGCTGAAGTCGGTGTTCGGCGAGCTGACCGCTATCGAACGGTCGCGTCTGGAGTTGATGCCGCCAATTCCGGACCGGGCCCTGTCGACCGAGTGGTCGACCTTCTCCTTCAGACACCGGGCGTTCGAACGAAGCGTCCCCATTGGAGATGCGTTGCGGCGCACGACCAGGGGCGAGGAGATCGCGCTCCTGGTCCATCATGAAACAACCCACGTCTATTCGATGATGGGCGCCGTCGGCTGGGCGCTCCTGGCGATTCGGGCAGCGGTCCTGGAATGCGAAATCTACCTCGGGGCCGGAGAGAGACTTGCGCGCCGCGATCGCGATCCGCTCGGGCTCGAGGCCGCGCCGCCGGTCGAGAGCCTGACGCCGCTCAGCAATCACGGGCCGGCGACTTTGCTCGATGTCGAGCGCCAGCTGGACCTCATTCGCAAGTCACAGATCATTATCGACATATGGCGGCCGTGGTTCGAGGGCGTTGCGGTTCTCTCGGAGCTTTGCGACGACTCGACCGGAGAAAATGTGTTCTCGCCGTCCATGTCCGTTCTCTACAATCTGTTCGATCTCGGCGCCTTCTCGGACTCGGTCCCGACCCCCGACACGGCCGAGGCGCTGGTCGCCGCCCATATGGAGGCTGCCGACGCCTATTATCTGGCCGCCGCCGAAGGAATCGGGCGCTATCGACTGCGCTATTATCTCAACGATGTCGGGAACCGGATGCACTATCTGCCCGGCTATTTGGCAGTGCGCCGAGTCGTCGCGGCCTGGCGCGCGGCCGTGGACCAGGCCGGCGGCGGCAGCCTCAGCGGCGCCGCCATCACCCGACTGCTGCTCCATGTGACTCGATTCGCGTCGGAGAAAACCGTTCCGGAGCCGGATCTTCCGATCGAGGCTTTCGAGCGGGCGGGGCGGACTCTGTTCGCCGATTGGATGCGCTCCCTGACCCGGATTTCGGCTGCGGATCTCATTCGGGCCGGCACTGCCTACCAGCGCTTCGACGGGAGCTTCGAGGCCATACGATGGGTCGACGGCAGGCTGGTCGAGGCCCCCGATCGGGCCGGCGGCATGGAGACCGCGACGTTCAACCGGATCGCGACGGCGGCGGCGGGATCGATGGTCGCGACCAACAACGATCCGGCGCGGGTGGCCGACGCGGACCCGGAATGCCTGAGCGCGATCCGCAGCGCTGCCGCACGCGCGTTCGAATTGTCCAAGGATCGCAGCTGGCAGGGCAAGGTGTGGACCCAGGTCATGCACCCTTATTCGATCCTGGAGATTGCGGAGACGGAATGTCCGTTCTGGCTCCTGGCCGACCAGGCTTCACTCGTGATTGTCTTACGGACCCACGAAAGTGACGTCCGAACGGGACGCTCCGCCTACCGTTGGCTCAGCGTCGGGATAGACAGGGCGCAATGGGATCGGCTCGCGGACTCGGTGCGTCGCCATGGATCGGGGCGGATGCGCGTGCGCAGGGTGGCCGACCTGTCCGACGGCGAGGCGGGGGACGAAGCCGGCGCAGGCCGCCAGTATCTGGTGCTCGACTATGCCGACTGGCGAATGATCTTTTCCATGGGTCTGCGCTTTTCCGCCGACTTCGCCTCCGCCCAGGTGGAAGGCGACATCGCCGCGAGACTTGCGCCGGGGATACTGAGCCAGCTCGACCAGAGGGAGCTCGCCGCGGGGCGCGGCCCGGCGGAGCGGGCGCGCAAATGGATCGACGGCGCGCCGAATTGGCAAACCGGCGGCGTTGCGCTTGCGCCCTGGGCGCTCCATGTCCGCCGGCTTGCCGACGATATCCTGCGCCCGGAAGCGGAGCGGGGCACCGCGGACTGGGCGAACGCGATGCTGCTGGAGTTCGCGCTGGACGATGCCGGACTGGCGGCCAGGGTCGCAAAGGATGGGCTCGTCGCTCTCCTTCCCGGCGAGGATCCCGGCCTGCTGACGGCATTTGTGGAATTTCTGGGCTCTTCGGCGCGTTCCCCGACCGCGGAGCTTCCTGCCGGATTGGATGAACTCATATACGCGACCAGGCGGTCGGCGGGCTGGGATTTCGACCCGCTGGCGCGCACTCACGGAGGGATGGCATGATCACGACAGCCCAGCTTACCCGCATGGATCTCGACCTGGCCATCGCTGCGGCCGCTCCTCGCGGCAAGGCTCTGGAAGGCCTCAACGCGCCGCCCGACGGAGCGGCTTTGGGAATGCTAGACGAAATCTGGACCGCGGTCTCGATCGGCTTGCAAAGGGCCTATGAGCTCGGAGCGGACAAGGCGCGGGAGATCGGGAACGCGACGGCCGCGGCGGCGCGCAACATTATCGACCGGGCCGGCGAAGCGGCGGGCTGGCTGCGCGACAAGCTCCGGGAGTCGCTTCAGAAACTGATGCAAGGCTGTATCGAACGGGCGATCGCCTTGCTCGGATCGTCCTACAAGGTCGGCGATGCCACGGTGAAGCTCAAGAGCCTGCAGGTGGGGCAGAAGATCAGCCTGTCCGGCGAGATCGAGGCTTCCATCCAGCGCGTGTTCAGCCTGGTGGCCACGGGAGAGCTGAGCGTTGCCGCTTCCTATGAATAGCCGAGGCGTAGGAAGCTAGGAGTCGCCCCGGCTCAGCCACTCCTCAAGCCATTTGATCGTATAATCGCCGGCGAGGAAATCCGGATCGTTGACCAGCTTCTGGTGGAGCGGGATCGTCGTCTTCATGCCCTCGATGACGAACTCCTCCAGCGCCCGCCTCAGGCGCATGATGCAGCGTTCGCGGGTGGAGCCGTAGACGATCAGCTTGGCGATCATGGAGTCGTAATAAGGCGGCACCCTGTAGCCGACGTAGAGGCCGCTATCGACCCGGACGTGCATCCCGCCGGGGGCGTGGAAGCCTTTGACGACTCCGGGGGAGGGGGCGAAGGTCTCCGGATCCTCGGCGTTGATCCGGCACTCGATGGCGTGGCCGCGGAACTGGACCTGGTCCTGGGTGCAGGACAGAGGCTCGCCGGCGGCGATCCTGATCTGCTCGCGGACCAGGTCGATGCCGGTGATATACTCGGTCACCGGATGCTCGACCTGGAGGCGGGTGTTCATCTCGATGAAGAAGAATTCGCCATTCTCGTAGAGGAACTCGATCGTCCCGGCGCCGCGATAGCCCATCTCGGCCATCGCCCTGGCGACGATCCCGCCCATGCGGTCGCGCTCCTCGGCGGAGATGACCGGGGAGCCGGCCTCCTCGAGCACCTTCTGGTGGCGGCGCTGGAGCGAGCAGTCGCGCTCGCCGAGGTGGACGGCATGGCCGTTGCCGTCGCCGAACACCTGGAACTCGATGTGCCTGGGGTCGCCGAGATATTTCTCGATATAGACGGTGTCGTCGCCGAACGCGCTCTTCGCCTCCGATCGCGCCTGGCTGAGCTGGCTGTCGAGCTCGTCTTCGGAGCGGACGATCTTCATGCCCCTGCCGCCGCCGCCGGAAGCGGCCTTGACGAGCAGGGGGTAGCCGGTCGCCGCCGCGACCTCGCGCGCCTCCTCGGGCCCTTCGACCGGCCCGTCCGAGCCCGGAACCAGCGGCAGGCCGAGCTTGGCGGCGGTGCGCTTGGCCTCGACCTTGTCGCCCATCACCCGGATATGCTCGGGCTTGGGGCCGATCCAGATGATGTTGTGGAGCTCGACGATCTCGGCGAAGCGGGCGTTCTCGGAGAGGAAGCCGTAGCCGGGGTGGATGGCGTCGGCGTGGCTGATCTCGGCCGCCGAGATGATCGCCGGGATGTTGAGATAGGAGTCCGCCGCCGCGGGCGGTCCGATGCAGATCGCCTCGTCGGCGAGCCGGACGTGCATCGCGTCGGTGTCGGCGGTCGAATGGACCGCGACCGTCTTGATGCCCATTTCGTGGCAGGCGCGGTGGATCCTGAGCGCGATCTCGCCGCGATTGGCGATGAGGACCTTCCTGATCATCCGCTACTCGACGATCACCAGCGGCTGGTCGTACTCGACCGGCTGGGCGTCGACGACCAGCACCTGGGAAACGGTGCCGGCGCGCGGAGCGACGATCGGGTTCATCACCTTCATCGCCTCGATGATCAGCAGGGTGTCGCCCTCCTTCACCTTCTGGCCGGCGGACACGAACGGCTTGGCGCCCGGCTCGCCGGCGAGGAAGACGGTTCCGACCATCGGCGACTTGACCGCGCCCGGATGGCTGGCCGGGGTCACCGCCGCGGCGGCGGGCGGAGGGGGCGCCGGCGCGGCGGGCGCCGGAGCCGCCGGGGCGGGCGCGGCCGCCGCGGCGACGGTGACGTTGCGCTTGACGACGATCTTGCGGTCGCCGTCCTCGACCTCGATCTCGGTCAGGTCGTTCTGGTTGAGGAGCTCGGCGAGCTGGCGGACGAGATCGGCCTCGATCCTCATGCCGCCGTTCGAGGCGCCTTCTTCTTCGCTCATTTCGAGTGTCTCTTTCCCTGTTCCGGAAGCCTCGGCCCCGAAGCGCGGCTTCCTGTCAGAGACGGGCCGCCGCGTCCAGAGCCAGAAGATAGGAGAGCGGGCCGAATCCGGCGATCGAGCCCCTGGCCGCGGCGGCGATCAGGCTTCGGCGGCGGAAGCTTTCCCGAGCCTGCGGGTTGGAGAGATGGACCTCGATCACCGGAGTCGAGATCGCCTTGACCGCGTCGTGAAGCGCCACCGAGCTGTGGGTGAAGCCGGCCGCGTTGAGGATCACCGCTCTGGCGCCTTCCGCCTGGGCCTCGTGAAGCCAGTCGATCAAATGCCCCTCGTGGTTGGACTGCCGGATCTCGACCTCGACGCTCAATTCGCGCGCCCGGTCCTCGAGCTGGCCCGCGATCTCGTCGAGCGTGTCGGCGCCGTAGATTTCCGGCTCGCGCGTTCCGAGCAGGTTGAGGTTGGGGCCGTTCAGAACATAGATGATTGGTGGCCTGGCCATGGCGAGGCGCTATAGGCCGGGGCCGCAGGGAGCGCAAAGGTGGACGAGACGGCTTCGATCACGGTCAACGGCGAGCCCCGCCGGGTGCCCAAGGGCATCAGCGTCGCCGACCTCGCACTCGACCTCGGGCTCGAGCCGAGCCGGGTGGCGGTCGAGCGCAACCTCGAGATCGTCCCGCGCTCGACGCTCGCGCAGGTGACGGTCGAGGACGGCGACGATTACGAGATCGTGACCTTCGTCGGGGGCGGGTAAAGCCGAGTCCGGATTTCGGCGGCTTACGCCGCGACGGATCGCGACTATATCGCAGGTTCACCCTTTCCACCGAGCGGAACCACACAGTGAATGCAGAGAGCCGAGTCGCGACTTCCCCCAACGCGGCGGACGACAGCTGGATCGTCGCCGGCCGGACCTTCACGTCGCGGCTGATCGTCGGCACCGGCAAATATAGGGATTTCGCCCAGAACGCCGCCGCGGTCGAGGCGTCGGGGGCCGAGATCGTCACCGTGGCGGTGCGGCGGGTCAACATCTCCGATCCGAAGCAGCCGATGCTGGTCGACTTCATCGACCCGAAGAAGATCACCTATCTGCCCAACACGGCCGGCTGCTTCACCGCCGACGAGGCGGTGAGGACGTTGCGGCTGGCGCGGGAGGCGGGGGGCTGGAGCCTGGTGAAGCTCGAGGTGCTGGGCGAGGCGAAGACTCTCTATCCGGACATGCGCGAGACGCTTCGGGCGACCGAGACCCTGGCCAAAGAGGGCTTCGAGCCGATGGTCTATTGCGTCGACGATCCGATCGCCGCGAAGCAGCTCGAGGAAGCGGGCGCGGTGGCGGTGATGCCGCTGGGAGCGCCGATCGGCTCCGGCCTGGGGATCCAGAACCGGGTGACGATCCGGCTCATCGTCGAGGGCGCCAAGGTGCCGGTGCTGGTCGACGCCGGGGTCGGCACTGCCTCCGACGCGGCGGTGGCGATGGAGCTGGGCTGCGACGGGGTTCTCATGAACACGGCGATCGCCGAGGCGAAGGACCCGGTGGCGATGGCCCGGGCGATGAAGCTCGCGGTCGAGTCGGGCCGGCTCGCCTACCGCGCCGGCCGGATGGGCCAGCGCCGCTACGCCGATCCCTCGAGTCCCCTCGCGGGACTGATCTAGCGAAGGCTTGGAACCTAACTCAGATTATCACGTTGCATAACCCGGTCGAGCCTCCACCGGTCACGCGGGGCTCCCATGGACGCCTCAGCCCCACGTTGCTGGGGCGTCCTTTTGTCAGGGACCGAAGAAGAGGGGACAAGAGAATGAAGTTGACTTTGAAAGCCGCGCTGGGCGCGGGATTGCTCGCGCTCGCCGCCTGCGGCGGCCAGGGCGACGACAGCCTCGGCGACAATGTCGCCGACAATGCCGACGCGGTGGCGGACAATATCGAGGCGGTTGGCGAAGCCAGCGGCAACGATGCCGTCGAGGATGCGGCCGAGGCCAATGCCGAGGCCGTGCGCGA
This sequence comes from Allosphingosinicella sp., assembly GCA_035630855.1. Taxonomy (GTDB): domain Bacteria; phylum Pseudomonadota; class Alphaproteobacteria; order Sphingomonadales; family Sphingomonadaceae; genus Allosphingosinicella. The sequence goes on from DASQJV010000475.1 coordinate 12,950, forward strand.
AGCCGGCGAAGCCAAGGAAGAGGCGATCGACAACGCCGACGTCAACGCGGCCGCCGTCAACGCTCAGTAAAGATCGCGACTTCTCCTTTCGCGCGATCGGGCGCCCCGGGGCGTATCTCCCGGGGCGCCTATTTTTTTGCTCCCCTCCCTTCCGGGGAGGGCGGCGGCGTCACTTCAGCCGTTCGATCTTCTGCGCCGCCTCGTCGAGGATGGCCGCGATCTCGTGCAGCCTGTCCTCGCCCGTGTCCTCGGCGGTGACCCGGTGCCAAAGCGCCGAGAGCAAATTGCCGACGGCGCGCTGGATCGGCCTGCCGCCGGCGCGGCGCTTGCCCTCGCCGGCGCCGGTCAGCCGCTCGAACAGGGCCTCGACCTCCTCGGCCCGCTCGGCGAGATGCGACTCGCCCTCGGGCGTGATCGCGAAGGCCTTGCGGGTGCCGTCGGCCGCCGCCTCCTGGATCAACCCCATGTCCTGGAGCATGGTGAGGGTCGGATAGACCACCCCCGGGCTGGGCGCGTAGCTGCCGTGGGTGAGCTCCTCGATCGCCCGGATGAGATCGTAGCCGTGGCGGGGCTGGTCGGCGATCAGCTTGAGGAGGACGAGGCGGAGCTCGCCCGACTCGAACATCCGGCGCTTGCCGCGGCCGCCCCGGCCTCGGCCGAACTCGGCGCTCCAGTCGCCGCCCTCCCAGCCGCCGCCCCAGCCGCGCGGTCCGAAGCCCATCGCAAGCAGGCCGGGCGGAATGTCGCGGAAGGTGAAGCGGGGCCCACAACCGATCCTCATGTCATGTCTCCAATCTATCTAGAGCTTACTAAGATATATCGCAGACCCATCGGAGTCAACCTTTCCCGGCGAAGGCCGGGACCCAGCCCTGCACCGGAGCCACTGGACCCCGGCCTTCGCCGGGGAACGGCTTCCGCCTCAAGCGCTTAGTCACTAGAAGCTCCCCATGGCCGATCTGTTCGCCGGCGACCCGCCGCCCACTCCCGAGTCGACCGCGCCGCCGGAAAGCGCGCCGCTCGCCGACCGCCTTCGCCCCCGGGCGCTGGACGAAGTGGTGGGGCAGGACCATCTCACCGGCGCCGCAGGGGCGATCGGGCGGATGGTGGTGGCCGGCAAGCTCGCCTCGATGATCCTGTGGGGGCCGCCGGGCACCGGCAAGACGACCATCGCCCGGCTGCTCGCCGATGCGGTCGGGATGCGGTTCGTCGCCATCTCGGCCGTCTTCTCCGGAGTGGCCGACCTCAAGAAGGTGTTCGCGGAGGCGCGCGAGCACGCGAAGCTCGGGCGCCAGACCCTGCTCTTCGTGGACGAGATCCACCGCTTCAACCGCGCCCAGCAGGACGGCTTCCTGCCTTATGTCGAGGATGGCACCGTGGTCCTCGTCGGCGCCACCACCGAGAATCCGTCGTTCGAGCTCAACGCGGCCCTGCTCTCGCGGGCCCAGGTGCTGATCCTCAACCGGCTCGACAGCGCCGCCTTGTGCAAGCTGCTCGACCGGGCCGAGGAACTGGTCGGGCGGCCGCTGCCGCTGACCGCCGAGGCCCGCGATGCGCTCGTCGCCACCGCCGACGGCGACGGCCGCTTCCTGCTCAACCAGGCGGAGACTTTGTTCTCGGTCGACCTGCCCGAGCCGCTCGACCCCGCCGGCCTTTCAGCTCTCCTCCACCGCCGGGTCGCCGTCTACGACAAGGACCGGGAGGGCCATTACAACCTCATCTCGGCGCTCCACAAAGCGATACGGGGCTCGGACCCGCAGGCGGCGCTCTATTATCTGGCGCGGATGCTGACGGCCGGCGAAGAGCCCCTCTTCCTGCTCCGCCGGCTGATCCGGGCCGCGGTCGAGGATATCGGACTCGCCGATCCTCAGGCGCTGGTCCAGTGCATCGCCGCCAAGGACAGCTATGACTTCCTCGGCTCGCCGGAAGGCGAGCTGGGCATCGCCCAGGCCTGCCTCTACCTCGCCACCGCGCCCAAATCGAACGCGGTCTATGCCGCCCAGAAGGCGGCGTGGCGCTCGGCGCGCGACACCGGCTCGCTGATGCCGCCGAAGAACATCTTGAACGCCCCCACCAAGCTGATGAAGCAGGTCGGCTACGGCAAGGGCTATAAGTACGACCACGACGCCGAGGGCGGCTTCTCCGGCGACAATTACTGGCCCGACGAAATGGAGCCGCAGACCTTCTACAAGCCCACCGACCGCGGCTTCGAGAAAAGGGTCGCGGAGCGGATCGCCTGGTGGGACGAGCAGAGACGGAAGTTGCGCGATGCCGAAGGGGATTAAGCTCGCTCTCGCCCTGCTGATCGCGGCCGCCCCGGCCGCGGCCCAGCCGCCGCCGCGCGAGCCCACCACCTACGATCGCGCCGTCGCCGCCGGCTACAAGGCGCTGACCCTGTGCAGCGGAATCTTCAACGCCGGTCGCACCCAGGCGCAGGTCGAGGCGCTGGAGCTGACCGGCATCTATCCCGAATATGAGGCGATCGTGCCGACGCTTGCGGCGACGGTCGACCAGGAAAAACGGCGCGTCACGGTCAGGTTCGACGAGGCGCTGCCGGCACGCGTTGCGCATTCGCGTGCCGATTACGGTTGCTTCCTCTACCCGATCGGCGCCTCGTCCGCGCCTCCCCTGGGCCCCGATTTGGTACGGGGCATGGAGATGCACGAGCCGCGCTGGCCTTACGGCGATGCGGACGCGACCGGGCGTCCCAGAGGCGACTCGAAGGCCTTGGACCGCGCTGTCGATTCGGCATTCGGCGCGAAGTTCGGGGAGGGATCGCGCACCACCGGCCTCGTGATCGTCCAGCGCGGGAAGATCGTCGCCGAGCGCTATGCCGAAGGCTTCGGCATTCACACCAGCCAGCGCACATGGTCTGTCGCCAAGAGCCTGGCGGGGACGATCGTCGGAGCGGCCGTCCAGAAGGGGCTGATCGATCCGGCCGCTCCCGCACCCGTCCCCGAGTGGCAGGCGCCGGGCGATCCGCGGTCCGCAATCACCCTTGACCAGCTCCTTCGCATGGCGAGCGGGCTGCACAGCGCGACTGCCGGCAACCGCACCGACGCGGTCTATTTCGGAGGAACCGCGGTCACGGAGGAGACGGTCGGCTGGCCGCTGGAGGCACCCCCCGGGTCCCGCTTCCGTTACGCCAACAACGACATATTGCTTGCCGTCCACGCGCTCGGATCGAAGCTTGGCGACTACAAGGACGGGCGGTTCCCCGACGCCCTTCTCTTCGATGAGATCGACATGCGCCACACGATCGCCGAGGCCGACTGGAAGGGGAATCACATCCTCTCGAGCCAGGCTTGGTCGACCGCCCGCGACCTCGCCAGATTCGGGATTCTCTATCTCAACGACGGCATGTGGCTGAACCAGCGCGTCCTGCCCAAGGGCTGGCGCGACTACGTCACCCGCCCGTCGGGGCCGCAGCCCGAGGGCGAGTTCGGCTACGGCGCCACCTTCTGGCTGATGAACCGGAGCCCCGGAGTCCCGGCGGACACCTTCGCCGCCTTCGGCAATCGCGGCCAGTATGT
>DASQJV010000476.1:0-6848 GCA_035630855.1 Allosphingosinicella sp.
CGGAAGGGGGCACGGAAGGAAGCCCTGGCCGTGCTCGAAGGCGAGGCCGAGGCCGTGGTCGAAGCGCGGCGCCGGATCGAGGCCGGCGGGCGGCTCGACGGCGAGATCGTCCTTCCGGCGGCCGGAATGGCCGAGCTGCTCGGCCGGATGGCGCTCGACCTGAACGGCCAGGAGGTCCCCCAGCTGGCGCTGAGCTTCGCCCGCCTCGCCACCTTCCTCGCGCCCGAGAATGCCGAATCCTGGCTGATTGCCGCCGACCTCCTCGCCGGCCAAGGGAGGCACGAGGCGGCCCTCGCCGCTTTGGCCCGGATACCCCGGGACGACGTCTTCGCCGGAACCGTCGCCGATCGCCGGATGACCGTCCTCGTCGACGCGGACCGGACCGGCGAGGCCCTCGAAGAGGCCAGGCAGGCCGTCGCCGACCGCCCCGCCGAGATCGACAATTGGACGCGACTCGGCGATATCCTCAACCAGAGCAAGCGCCACCAGGAGGCGGCCGCCGCCTACGCCAAGGCGCTCGATCTCGTCAAAACCGGCGCCGAGACCCACAATCCGCTCTGGGCCCTCTGGCTGCTTCGCGGCAGCGCCCTCACCCAGGCGGGCGACTGGGCGGCCGGCAAGGCGGCGCTCGAGGAGGCCCGCCGGCTCGCTCCGAACCAGCCGGTGGTCCTCAACTTCCTCGGCTATTCGCAGCTCGAGCGGCGCGAGAATCTGGCCGAGGCCGAGAAGCTGATCGGCGAGGCGAACCGCCTCCAGCCCGGCGACGCGGCGATCACCGATTCGCTGGGCTGGGCCCATTATGTGCGCGGCGACGTGCCAAAAGCGATCGAGCTTCTGGAGCAGGCGGCTCAGGGCCAGCCGGCGGACGCCGCGATCGCCGAGCATCTCGGCGACGCTTATTACAGCGCCGGTCGGCGCTACGAGGCCCGCTACGCCTGGCGGGCGGCGCTCCATTATGCCGAGGGGGCCGCCGCCGACCGTCTGCGGAGCAAGATCGATTCGGGGCTGCGGCCGGATCTCGCCGCCCCCTGATGGAGGAAATCGCCTACGCGAAGGTCAACCTCGAGCTGCGTGTGCGGGGGCTGCGGCGCGACGGCTATCATGAGATCGACACCTTGTTCGCCTTCGCCGAGGACGGCGACAGGCTGTCGGTCGCGCAAGGCGAGGGGCTGAGCCTTCGAGTCACCGGCGACTTCGCCGGCCGGCTCAACGACCCCGAGGACAATCTCGTCCTTCGCGCCGCCCGCCTCCTGGGCGGCGAGGGCCGGGGCGCCGCACTGACCCTGGACAAGAGGCTTCCGGTCGCGGCCGGGATAGGCGGCGGCTCGGCGGACGCGGCGGCCGCCCTGCGGCTGCTGGACCGATGGTGGGACCTCGGCCTCGGCCAAGCCGAGTTGCTGGCGCTGGCCGGTCGTCTCGGCGCGGACGTTCCGGCCTGCCTCCGGTCCCAAACCGTCCGGGGCACCTCGCGAGGGGATAGGCTCGAGCCCGCTCGAACCCCTCACAGCGGCAAGCCGCTGCTTCTGGTCAATCCCGGGGTGCCCGTCGCCACGGCCGATGTGTTCCGCCGCTGGCGGGGGCTGGAATCGGACGGCAACGACCTCGAGCCGCCGGCGCGGGAGATCGCGCCCGAGATCGGCGAGGTGCTCGAGGCGCTTCGAGCCGCGGACGGCGCAGGCTTCGTCGGCATGTCCGGATCCGGCGCGACCTGCTTCGCGATCTTTGACTCCGAGGCCGGGCGGGACTCCGCCGAGCGCGGGCTTCCGCGGCGATGGTGGCGGCTCTCGAGCCGTCTGAGGTGACCCGCGAGTCCCGGCCCGGGACGCCCCTGCGCCGCCTTTAACCATCGTGTCCCGCGGCTTTGCGTCGTGGCACGGTCCTTGCTGCTGGACCGGCGACGAGTCGAAACGGGGCCCGAGGGGGCTTGGTGGACATTCGCACATGGTCCCGCTCCGCCGCGTACGGAGCCGGCGCCATGCTCATCTAGAGCCGGCCGCCTCCGACCGGGCGGCCGGCTCTTTTTTTGGGCGACAAAATCCCATTGCGCGGCTTAATCGACCGATGTTCGATCTGACCCTCGACGGCCCCGTCGCCCGCCTTCGTCTCAACCGGCCCGGCGCCCGCAACGCGGTCCCCGTCCGCGACTGGGCGCTTCTCGCGCACCGCTGCGGCGAAGCGGCCCGGTCCGGGGCGCGCCTTCTCATCCTGTCGGGCACGACTGAGGCCTTCTGCGCCGGCGCCGACCTCGAGGATTTCCCGGCCTTCGCCGCCGATCCGAAGGTCGCCGCGGCCTTCCGGCAGCTGATGCGGACGGGCCTCGATTCGGTGCGCGACCTTCCGATCGCGACGATCGCCGCGATCGAGGGGCCTTGCTACGGCGCCGGAGTCGCGCTCGCCATGGCCTGCGACCTGCGGGTGGCGGGGCCAGGGGCGCGCTTCGCCATCACTCCGGCCAGGTTCGGGATCTCCTATCCCCAGGAGGATGTGGCCCGGCTCGTCGCCCTGGTCGGGCCTGGGCAGGCGTCCCGCCTGCTTCTCGGCGCCTCGACGATCGACTCGGCGGAGGCGGCCCGGATCGGCCTCGTCGAGCTTGTCGCCGCGGATGCCGGCGTCGCCCTCGACGAGCTCGCCGCCGCGATCCTCGCCAATAGCGGCGAAAGTGTCGCGGTCCTGAAGCGGGCGATCCGGCTCGCGGCCGATGGCTCGAGCCGCCACGAGGGACAGGATCGGGCCTTCGATTCGCTGTTCGGCTCGGCCGATTTCAGCGCTCGGCTGGCGGCGCTGAGGCCGCGCGGCTGACTTGCCTGCCCGTCGGCAATGGAGGAGAAGCCGGCGCATGAAGCGCCTTGCCGCTCTCCTCTTTCTCACCGCCGCCTGCGGGGGCCCGCCGGAGGCGAGGGCCGAGGAGCGGATCGAATGCGCCGTCGACGGGGCCGCCGCCTTCGAGCGGGTGTGCGTCGTCGAGCGGACCGCGGGCCGCGAGATCCTCCTCACCATCCGGAGCCCGAGCGGCGGCTTCCGGCGGCTGGCCGTCGCCCGGGACGGACGGGGCGTGACCGCCGCCGACGGGGCCGAGCCGGCGACGGTGACGATCGCCGGAAAGGGCCTCATCGAGGTGTCGATCGGTTCCGACCGCTACCGCCTGCCGGCGCGGGTCCGATGAGCCGCCCGATCCTTACCGCGGCGGAAATGCGCGCCGCCGAGGCCGCCGCGATCGCCGCGGGGACTCCCGCCGCCGAGCTGATGGAGAGGGCAGGGGCCGCCGCCGCGGAGGCGATCTGGCGCTTCGCAGGCCCCTTGCCGGCCCTGGTCCTGTGCGGACCCGGAAACAATGGCGGCGACGGCTATGTCATCGCCCGGCGCCTCGCCGAGCGCGGCACGAAAGTCCGGGTCGCCGCCCTCGCCGAGCCGAGGACTCCGGAGGCGCAAGCGGCCCGTGCGGGCTGGAGAGGCGCTGTCGAGCCTTTCGCCGAAGCGGCGCCTGCGCCGCTGCTGATCGACGCCCTGTTCGGCACCGGGCTCGCCCGGCCGCTCGATGCCGCCCTCTCGAACCGGCTCCGCGAGCTCGCCGGCCAGGCCCGGGTGAGGGTGGCGGTCGACCTTCCGAGCGGGGCCGCCACCGACGACGGAGCCCTGCTCTCGCCGGTGCCCGACTTCGACCTCACGATCGCCTTCGCCACCCTGAAGCCCTCGCATCTCCTTCAGCCCGCGGCCCGGCACATGGGCCGGGTCGTCGTCGCCGACATCGGCCTCCAGGCCGACAGCATGCTCGGGATGATCGAAAGGCCGGTGCTGCCCGGGCCCGGGCCGGACGACCACAAATATACGCGCGGCTACCTTCTCGTCGTCGGCGGGGTCATGCCCGGCGCGGCCGCCCTGGCGGCGAGCGCCGCCGCCCGCGCGGGGGCGGGCTATGTCGTTCTGGTCGGGGAAGGCGGAGCGGTTCCGGAGGCGGTGGTCCGACGTCCGCCCGAGGCTTTCGAGGCGGCGCTGATCGACGCGCGGGTCAAGGCGGTGCTGATCGGTCCCGGCCTCGGCCGGGATACGAAGGCCATGGCGAGGCTGGAGCGGGTCCTGGAGAGCCCGCACACCGTCCTTCTCGACGGCGACGCGCTTTGGCCGATCGGACTCGACGATCGCCTGCGGCGGCGCAAGGCGACGACGGTCTGCACCCCTCATGCCGGAGAGTTTCGGGAGGCCTATGCCGATTCCGGGAGCAAGGTCGAGGCGGCCCGTTCCGCCGCCGCGCGGAACCGCCAGACGATCGTCTACAAGGGCGCCGACACGGTCGTCGCCGCCCCGGACGGCCGGGCGGCGATCGCTCGGAGCGGGCCGGCCTGGCTGGCCACCGCCGGCACCGGCGACGTCCTCGCCGGGATCGTCGCCGCCCGGCTCGCCGCCGGCCTTCCGGCCTTCGAGGCGGCCTGCGCCGGAGTCTGGCTCCACGGCCGAGCCGCCGAGCTGGCCGGCCCCGGCCTCATCGCCGACGACCTCGTCGCCCATCTCCCCGCCGCCCTGGCCGATTGCGCGTGAGCGAGGGAGACCTCGTCATCCGGCTGGCCGGCCGCGGCGACGGAGTCGGGGAGAGCGGCCGCTACCATCCGCTGGCCGCGCCCGGAGACCGGGTGAGGGCTGACGGGGGCGTCGAGCCGGGACCCCATCGCCAGGTGCCGCCGTGCCGCCATTTCCCCGGATGCGGCGGCTGCCAGCTCCAGCATGTCGACGACGAGGCTTACGCCGGCTTCCTCCGCGACCGGATCGCCTCCGCGCTGGCGGCTCAGGGCCTGCCCGGGCCCGACATCCTTCCCGCCCACATCTCGCCGCCCGGAAGCCGCCGCCGCGCCTCGCTGAGGGCGGAACGGGGCGGGGCGCTCGGCTTCAACGCGCAAGCCAGCCACCGGGTGGTCGACATGCGCGAATGCCACATCCTGCGTCCGGAGCTGTTCGCCCTGGTCGGGCCGCTTCGGGCGCTCCTTCGCAGGCTGAAGCTCCCGGCCACCGCCGGAGTGCGCCTGACGCTCGCCGACCAGGGCGTCGACCTGCTGCTCGAGCAGGTCGAGGCCGACGGCCTCGCCGCGGCCGAGGCCCTCGGCGATTTCGCCCGCGAGCATCGCCTCGCCCGGCTCGCCCTCGACGACGGCTACGGCGCCCAGACCCGGTGGGAGCCGGAGCCGGTCACGGTCACCCTCGGCGGAGTGCCCGTGCCGCTCCCCCACGGCGCCTTCCTTCAGGCCACGGCGGAAGGCGAGGCGGCCCTGGTCGAGGCCGTCCGGGGAGCGATCGGAGACGCGCGCATCGTCGCCGACCTGTTCGCCGGCCTCGGCACCTTCGCTCTGGCCCTGGAAGGCAGGATCCTCGCCGCCGAAGCCGCACGCGACGCCGCGCTGGCGCTGAAGTCCGCCGCCGGGCGGGCGCAGCGGCCGGTCTTCGTCGACCATCGCGACCTCTATCGCCGGCCGCTCGATCCCGCCGAGCTCAACCGTTTCGAGGCGGTCGTGCTCGATCCTCCCCGGGCTGGCGCCAAGGAGCAGTCGGCGGCGCTCGCCCGTTCGCAGGTGCCGCGCATCGCCTACGTCTCATGCAACCCGTCGACCTTCGCCCGCGACGCCGCCGCCCTCGTCGCGGGCGGCTACCGCTTCGACTGGATGAAGCCGGTCGGCCAGTTCCGCTGGTCCACCCACGTCGAGCTGGTCGGCGCGTTCAGCCGCCGGGAACCGGGCTGAAGCGCCCTCCAGCCCGTCCCGGAAAAATCGTCTCACAATGTCAAAGAGCCCGCCGATACGCGACTCGGCGGGCAGAACAATACAGGAACGCCAAGCCCCGAATCTCCTTCAGAAGGATCCGATTCGGATGTTGATGCGGGTCTTCGCCGGATGCCCCTAGGCGATGTGGCCGCAGATCATCCGGATCGCCTGGACGACGAGGCCGGCCAGGGCCAGCGACGACAGCACCCACAATATGAAGCGATAGGTGATGATGTTGACCGTCGTCTGCACCAGGCTGTGCACCACTCTCAGCGCCACATAGGCCCAGGCGAGGATCGCGCTGTAGCCGCCGCCGGCATGGCCGACCGCCAGGGTCAGGGCGATGGCGTAGAACAGGGTCGGCTGCTCGACGAGGTGCATGTAGTTGTGGGCCTTCCACATCACCTCGTCCTCGACCACGCCTTCCAGAGCGGCGCCGCCGCGGCCGCCCACGCGGCCCTTCAGCGAGATGCCCTTGCGCTTCATCGCCGCGAAGCGGCTGACGACCATCCAGGCCATGATCAGCAGGGTCCAGGCGACGAGCGCGACGATCGGCGCGAGAATGGGACTGTAAAACATGCGTTGGTTCTCCCCCTTGTCCGTGCCGAGAGTGACCGCCTGCGGGCGCGGAGTCAAAGCGCCCTTTAGTGGCTGAAAAAGCCTGCTAAACATGGCTCCTGAGTAGAGGGAGTGAAGTGATGAGGCGGATCGCGACGACGGTCATGGCGGCAATCCTGACGGCCGGGGCGGCCCACGCCCAGCAGCCGCGCCCGGCTCAGCGTCCCCCCGCCCAGCCCCAGCGTCCGCCGGCCCAGGCGCAGCCGCAGGCCCAGCGTCCGGCCGCGCCGACCGTCCCCACCCGAGTCACGGCCAGGACCCTGACCGCCCTTTGCGGCCAGGACCGTAACGGCTGCCTTACCTACGTCCTCGGCGCCGCCGACGCTTTCTCCAGCGCACTGGTCGCGTCCGGCCGGCCGCAGGTCTTCTGCTTTCCGAAAGGCACCACCAACGACCAGATCGCCCAGTCGGTGGTGCGCTACCTTCGCGCGCACCCCGAGGAAGGCGGCAGCAATGCCGCCCTGGTCATCATGGCCGGCCTGACGG
>DASQJV010000477.1:0-3656 GCA_035630855.1 Allosphingosinicella sp.
CGATGCCGCTCATCTCACGTCCCCTCAATCGGCCATTATCTTCGTTCGCATCGTCTTGGCCTTGGCCGCGAAATCCGGGCCGAAGCCCGCCATCGCCGCCTCCATTCGGGTCGCCTCCGCCAATTCCGGCGCAGCATCGAGTCCGAGGTGCCGCAGCGCCTTGACCAGATAGAGGACGGTCCGAAGCTTCGTCTCGACGACCCGGCCGTCGTCGCTTCGCCTGGAGAAGACCGAGCGTTGCCGTTCGAGGCTTCGCCGCAGGATCGAGACGGCCTCGGCGGGCCGGCCGGTGAGGATCGAGACATTGGCCATGCCGATGTCCGGCCAGCTGCGCCGGAGCGCATATTCGACATTGTCGGGGTCGACCTCGATCAGCGGATCGAGCAGAGCCGCTTCCCGGCGGTGGCTCGCCAGCGCGTCGTCATATCGCTTGAGCGCGACCTGGGTGAGAGCCATCGCGCCGTAGCGATTGGCCAGCGCCTTCATCAACTCGGGCGATTTCGCCAGCGCCGCCTGCTCGAAGCGGACGGCGGCTTCGCACTGCGCTTGCGCCGACTTCAGGTCATAGGCGTCCTCGCGGTTGAGGTCGCACAGATTGCCGTTCGCATAGCCCTGCTCGAGCAGGCTTCGGACGCTTCCCGGCTCCGCCTTCGCCAATGCCTGGGCGCGGTGGAGATAGGCTTTGAAGTAGCGGGAGGCGGTGGCGCGGTCCTTCCGCCTCTTGGCGATCAGCCCCAGGTAAAATTCGCTCTGGGCGTGGGTCCAGATCGCGTCCGGAGCTTCGGGCCGCTTCGCGAGCAGCGCCGACGTCGTGCGATAGGCTTCGGTGAATTTCGCCAAAGCGGCGTCGTATCGGCTTTGCTTCTCGTCGTCCGCTCCGAGCGTATGGAGGAGCCGAGCCCGCTGCTCGAGGCTGTCGTCGGCCATCCGGCGCAGGTCGCCCTGCTTGCCGTAATAGTCCATCGCGAGCTGGTTGACGGCGACCATCAGCTTGACGTTCCCGGTTCCCTCGAACTCGCCGCGCACCTCGGTGAGCAGCTTGTTGATCATCTCGTCCGCGGTCACTCGCCGCCGCTCGGCCTCTTCGCGGGCGCGAATCGCCATCACCAGCAGCAGGGCCATGATTAGAACCAGCACGGCCGCCGCCGCCGTGACCGCCGTCACGCGCCTCACCTGCCGTTGGGCGTCGCGCTGGATGAGGGCGTCCAAGGGAAGATCGGCGAGGCCGGCGACGATCTTGAGGAAGGCGAGGCGCCTGCCGTCCCCTTCCCTCCGGAAGTCGGCGCAGAGGGGTTCGGAAGCGGTGCGCAGCGGCTCGGGAAGCGCCTCGTGCGGCTCTCCGCGGACGAGCGCGACCAGGACAGGCGACTCGGGGTGGAGCTCCCGGAACAGGGCGATCTCGCGGTCCACCCATTGCGACCTGGCGGCATCGGGCGAGGCGACCACGACCAGCGCCGACGAAACGGCGATCGCCTCGCGCACCGCGGACGACAGGTCGGTCGCGGCCGACAGATCCGCGCGATCGCGGAACACCGGCCCGATCCGCCCCGGCGCCTGGCCGGGCAGCGGCGCGACTTGATCGGCGAGGCGCCTGGGCAGGCGATAGGCTTCGAGTCGTCGCTGCAGCCGGGCCGCGAAGGCCCTGTCCCTGTGGCAATAGCTGACGAACGCGCGGAACGGCCGGTCCGACGACATAGACAATCCCCCCCACTCCCGGGGGAAAGATGCACGCTTCCCGGATATCTACAAATTAAATCTGCGCCATATTGGCGGACGCGGCCCCGGCGCCCTCGGCCGTCCCCTAAGCCGCTTCCTGCGGCGGGTCCGCCGGCACCGCGGTCCATTCGCAGCGGTGGAGGCTGATTGGGTCGAGGAACATTCCGCCCATCTTCTCGCCCAATTGCCAGCGCACCTGGGCGTTGACCGGCCCCACCCCGGGGACGTCCAGTGAGACGTAGCTTCCGATCCGGACCGGCTCGCCGCACTCGGCCATGAAACCGGCGGTCGAGACGTCGCAGACCTTGACCTCGATCGAGTACCAACTCTGGGCGCGCAGCTGGGTCCGGCCCGCGACCGGGGTCCGGCCCGACCGGCGGGGCTTATACTGGTTCATCGTGCGATTCTGGGCGCAAATAGTGAAGGCGGAGTAAAGGCGTCGCATCGCCTGAGGGACGGCGGGGCGGCTCCGCTCCGAGGTCCCGGCTTCCGCCGGGATGACGGTGGGGCTATCGCTTGCGCTCGATGCTGACTCGCTTCCCTCCGACGATCGCGCTGGCCGCCGCGGCCTTCCTCCTGGCCGGCTGCGGCGGCAAGGAGACCGGGCCGATCGCGGTCAGCGCGATCGGCGGCGAACCTCGAATCGCCAACCCCAATCGGGAGCGGCTCGATGCGCCTTCTGCGATCCTGATCGAGGCGGCGGCCCAGGGCCTGGTGCGCTTCGATGCCGGCGGCGAGATCGAGCCGGCGCTGGCGCAACGCTGGATCGTCTCCGACGACGGCCTTCGCTATACCTTCCGCCTCGGCAAGGCGCGCTGGCGCGGCGGCCGGATCACCGCCGAGCAGGTCGTGGCCAGGCTTCGCGCCGCCGCGGCGCCGGCCAGCCGCAACCCGCTGAAGCCCATCCTCGGAGCGATCGACGAGATCGTCGCGATGACCGACGACGTCCTCGAGATCAGCCTCAAATCGCCTCGGCCCAACTTCCTGCAGCTGCTCGCCCAGCCTGAAATGGCGATCGTCCGCGGCAGCGAGGGCTCAGGCCCCTACCGGGCCGAGGCGCGGCCGGACGGATCGGTACGGCTGGCATTGCCCGAGGCCGAGGGCGAGGAGGACGGTCCGCCGCCGGCGCCGGCGCTGCTGCTGCGCGGCGAAAGCGCTTCCGCCGCCGCCGCCCGGTTCGCGGAGCGCCAGGCCGATCTCGTCCTCGGCGGCACGTTCGGCGACCTGCCGCTGGCGCGGGCGGCGGGAGCTCCGGCGGCGCAGCTTCGCTTCGACCCCGTCGCCGGCCTGTTCGGCCTCGCCTTCACGACCGCGGACGGGCCCTTCGCCCGGATGGAGGTTCGCCAGGCCCTCGCCATGGCGATCGACCGGCCAGCGCTCGCCGCCGCCATGGGCGTGCCCGGCCTGGCGCCGCGCCAGACGCTGCTCCCGCCCGGGATCGAGGGGCTGGCCGAGGTCTCCGCTCCCGCCTGGATCCGCGACCCCCTGGATGCCCGCCAGGCGCGCGCGGCGGCCCTGCTCCGCGAGGCCGGCGGCGCGGGCCGGCTCAAGGTGAAGGTCGAGCTTCCCGACGGGATCGGCCACCGGCTCATCTTCGCCCGCCTCCGGCGCGACTGGGCGGCGGTCGGGGTCGAGACCGTCCGGGTCTCCGCCGGAGCGGCCGCCGACCTGCGCCTCGTCGACGAGGTGGCGCCCGCGGGCCTCGCCAGCTGGTATCTGCGCCATTTCTCCTGCGAGTCGAGCCGGGTCTGCGATCCCGCCGCCGACGAGATGATGGCCGCGGCGCGGATCGCCCCCGACGCCGCCAGCCGCCGCGGCCTGCTTGCCAATGCCGCCTGGGCCCGGGCGGCAGACAGCACCCTGGCGCAGATCAAGCAGCGCGGCACGCTGCGGGTCGGCGTGACGCAGGCGCCGCCCTGGTACTCGAAGGACCCGAAGTC
>DASQJV010000478.1:0-2954 GCA_035630855.1 Allosphingosinicella sp.
GCCTCGTCATAGGCGAAGAGCAATTTGGCGCCGTTCTTGATGATGCCATTATGCTCCTGCGCGACGCCTGGGAGGAAGCCGGGGACGTCGACGAAGGTCAGGATCGGGATGTCGAAGGCGTCGCAGAAGCGGACGAAGCGCCCCGCCTTCTTGGAGCTGGCGATGTCGAGCACTCCGGCGAGCACCATCGGCTGGTTGGCGACGACCCCGACGGTGCGCCCCTCGACCCTGCCGAAGCCGACGATGATGTTGGCCGCATGGTTCGGCTGGATCTCGAAGAAGTCGCCCTCGTCCAGAACCTTCCGGATCAGCTCGTGCATGTCGTAGGGCCGGGCGGCGCTGTCGGGGATGAGCGTGTCGAGGCTCGGCTCCACCCGGTCCCAGGGATCGGCGGTCGGCCGCTCGGGCCCGTCGTGGCGGTTGGAGAGCGGCAGGAAGTCGAAGAAGTCGCGGGTCGCGAGCAGCGCCTCGATGTCGTTCTCGAAGGCGACGTCGGCGACTCCCGACTTGGTCGTGTGGGTAACGGCGCCGCCCAGCTCCTCCTGGGTGACGACCTCGTTGGTCACCGTCTTCACCACGTCCGGCCCGGTGACGAACATGTAGGAGCTGTCCTTCACCATGAAGATGAAGTCCGTCATCGCCGGCGAATAGACCGCCCCGCCCGCGCAGGGGCCCATGATCAGGCTGAGCTGGGGCACCACTCCGCTCGCCAGCACGTTCCTCTGGAACACCTCGGCATAGCCGGCGAGGCTCGCCACGCCCTCCTGGATCCGGGCGCCGCCGCTGTCGTTCAGGCCGATGACGGGCGCCCCGACCTTCATCGCCATGTCCATCACCTTGCAGATCTTCTGCGCGTGGCGCTCGGAGAGTGAGCCTCCGAAGACGGTGAAATCCTGGGCGAAGACGAAGACGAGGCGGCCGTTGATCGTCCCCGAGCCGGTGACCACGCCGTCGCCCGGGAACTTCTGGGTCTCCATCCCGAAGTCGGCGCAATTATGCTCGACGAACATGTCATATTCCTCGAAGCTGCCTTGGTCGAGAAGCACCGTCAGCCGCTCGCGGGCGGTCAGCCTGCCCTTCCTGTGCTGCGCCTCGATGCGCGCCTCTCCACCCCCCAGCTCGGCCCTTCGGCGGCGGGATTCCAGCTCTTCGATCGTCGTGGCCATGGCCGGTGCTTTAAGCCCGGGCCGGGTGGGAGGCAATGTCAGCGTCCCTCGAACCGCGCCTGCCTTTTCTGGAGGAAGGCCGCGACTCCGGCCTTGAAATCCTCGCTCCGCCCGGCCTCGCGCTGGGCGACCCGCTCGGCCGCCAGGGCTTCGCTGAGCGGCAAATGTCCGGCCTCGCGGGCGAGCCTGCGGATCAGCCCGAGCGCCACCGTCGGCCCCTGCGCCAGCCGGGTCGCCAGAGCCATCGCCTCCGGCTGCAGCGCCTCGTCGTCGACCACCCGCGAGATCAGCCCCCATTCGAGCGCCCGCTCCGCCGGGATGCGCTCGCCGAGCATCATCATCTCCATCGCCCGGGCCCGGCCGGCGAGGCGCGGCAGAAGCCAGGTCGCCCCGGCGTCGGGGATGAGGCCGATGTTGACGAAGGCCTGGAGGAAGTAGGCCGAGCGCCCGGCGACCACCAGGTCGGCGGCGAGGGCCAGCGAGCAGCCGGCTCCGGCGCAGGGGCCGTTGACCGCCGCGACCACCGGGATGGGCAGCTCGAACAGGGCCTCGAGCAGGGGGTTGAAATGCTTCTCGAGCGAGGCTCCGACGTCGTCGGGAAGGCCGCCGCCGGAGGCGAGGTCGGCGCCGCTCGAGAAGCCTCGGCCCTCGCCGGCGAGGAGCAGGCAGCGGGCTCCGGAGGCGCCGGCCTCCTCGACGGCGGAGCGGAGCTCGTCGACGGTCCGGGCGGAGAGGGCGTTGAGGCGGTCGGGCCGAGCCAGGGTGACGGTCGCGACCCCGGCGGCGCTGCGCTCGACCCTGAGATGCTCGTAGTCCATTCCCGCGACCCCAAACCGGCTCAAGCCGCACTGCTAGCCGAGCGGCGGGCCGGGAGGAAGGGGACCCCGCCGGATCGGGAAAGTGGCGGAAGGTTTACGAAAGTTGTCGAAGTGGAGCGGCAATTGCCGTTTCGAGGCCGGTTCGAGCCGCGCGGAGCGCCCCGGCACGGAGGGACGGAGGGCGGCGCGGAGCCGTCCGCCGGGGGTTCGGACATCGCCATTCTTCGCCACTCATCGCCACTCATCGCCACACATCGCCGCTTTCGCGCCGCGGTGGGGGACGCGCAAGCGGCCGCCGGCGCGAGTCCGGCCGCGACGCCCGCCCCCGCCGCCCCTCCCGTCAAAAACGATTATTATGTCCGCAGGACTTGCGCTAAGCGATGGACCCCGATTCGAAGCGGAGGAAGGCGAATCGCGATGCTGTCCGACGAGGCCGGCCCGACCCTGGAGGCGCTCAGCCTCGACTGCCGCCGGCTCGCCGAGGCGCTCGCCGGGCTGGCCGAGTCCGAGCGGCTGCGCCGGATCGCCGGCGGCGACGGCCGAGCCGCGCTCACCGCTCCCCTGGTCAGGAGCCTCAACGCCGCCCGCCGCCTCCGCCGCGAGCGGCTCGGCCCCCTGTTCGCCCCCGAGCCCGGCTGGAGCGTGATGCTCGCCCTCTACGCCGCCCGGCTCGAGGGCCGGACCCCGACGCTCGCCGCCCTCACCCGCTCCGCCGACGCCCCCGTCGCCACCGTCTACGGCCGACTCCTCGCCCTCGAAGCCGAAGGCCTCCTCGAACGCCGCCCCGACCCGGAGCGCCGCCGCGGCACGCTCGTTGCGCTCACCGACGAGGCCGCGGCGAGGATGGAGGCGTATCTGAGGGAGGCCCGCGAAATTTAGACCGTGGGGGGCACGGTCTAACGCGGGCCCGGGAGATCTGAAGCCAGCGGGGCAGGTTCTGTCTGAGAACCAGAGCACTTTGCGGAGCAGA
>DASQJV010000479.1:0-10629 GCA_035630855.1 Allosphingosinicella sp.
CCGCGCCAGATCGGCCTGGCGGAAGGGTTTCGCAAGTCGGGGGAGCTCCGAGCCGGAGCCTTCGGCGATGGTCGAATAGCCGCTGATCAGCATCGCCGGAAGCTCGGGGACGAGCTCGCGCAGGTGGCGGATCAGGTCGACCCCGTTCATCCCCGGCATCAGATAGTCGCTGACCACGGCGTCGCAGGCGGAGCCGTCGCGGACCAGCCGCAGCGCCTCCGCCCCCGAGGCCGCCTCGACGATCGTGTAGCCGATGTCCGCCAGCATGTCGGCGGTGGCCCGGCGGACGATGTCCTCGTCGTCGACGAGCAGGATCGTCGCCGCCCGGC
Organism: Allosphingosinicella sp.; assembly: GCA_035630855.1. GTDB lineage: Bacteria > Pseudomonadota > Alphaproteobacteria > Sphingomonadales > Sphingomonadaceae > Allosphingosinicella. Next base: position 330 of record DASQJV010000479.1, read on the forward strand.
GCGCGGTGACGAGGGGCGCCTGCTCCGCCTCTTCCCGGCCCGCCGGCTCGGCCGCGGCCGGAAGCCACATCTCCGCCGTCGTCCCCTCCCCCGGCCGGCTGCTCAGGTAGAGGGTTCCGCCGAGCTGGGCGCAGAGGCCATGGACCATCGACAGCCCGAGCCCGGTGCCGCGGCCGACGCCCTTGGTCGAGAAGAAGGGCTCGACCGCGTGGCCGAGGGTGACGGAGTCCATCCCCACCCCGGTGTCGCTGATCGCGACCCGAAGATATTCGCCCGGGGCGAGCAGCTGGCCGGGGCCGACCCGCTCGGTGCGCGCCGAGATGCTCAGCTTCCCGCCCCCCGCCATCGCGTCGCGGGCGTTCAAGGCGAGGTTCAGGATTGCGAGCTCGAGCTGGTTGGGATCGATCCGGGCCGGCGGAAGCTCGGCCGGGCAGTCGACGGCGACCTCCACCATCGGACCCACCGACTTGGCGATCAGATCCTCCATGCCGCGAAGCAGGGCGACGATGTCGACCGAGCGCGGCTGGAGGTCCTGGCGGCGGGCGAAGGCGAGCAGGCGCTGGACGAGGGTCGCCGCCCGGCTCGCCGCCTGGAGCGCCATGTCGATATGGCGGTGCGACTTGTCGGTGGCCGGGGTGCGGCGGCGAAGCAGATCGAGGCTGCCGATGATCGGCGTCAGCAAATTGTTGAAATCGTGGGCGACCCCGCCGGTCAGCTGGCCGAGCGTCTCGAGCTTCTGGGCCTCGTGGAGCTGGGCGAGCGCGGATTCGTGCTCGCGGGTGCGCTCGTCGACCCGGGCCTCCAGCGTCTCGTTGGCGCGGGTGAGCTCGCCCTGGCTCGCGGCGAGCGATTCGAGCCGGGCTCGCGCCTCATATTGGCGTCGGCGGCCGCGGAGCGCGGAGCGGGCGACGCTGACCAGGGTGGTGGGATGGAAGGGCCGCTCGAGGAAGGTGACGTTGCCGAGCACCTCGAGGAAGCGCTCCGCGGCCGGGTTGCGCTCGAGCCCGCCGCCCCGGCTGGTCAGGAGGATGAAGGGCAGATCCGACCATTCGGGCTGGGCGTCGATCCACGAGCGGACCCCGCGCAGGTCCGAGCGGATCAGCGCCTCCTCGGTGACGAGGACGAAGCCGGTGCCGAGGTCCAGCTCTGCGACCAGCGAGGCGAGGTCGGCGCAGATCATGGCGCCGATGCCCGCCTCGTTGAGCATCCCGCGCGCCACCGCCGAGTCGCGGCCTATCGGAGCGAGGATCAGCGCCCGTTCGGAAAGCTCGTCCCTCAAACGCTGTCGCCGATCATCGGCAGGCGGTTGCCGATCAGCTCGGGCACTCCGCGCAGGACCCCCTGGAAATTGTTAAGCGGATCGCCGAGCGTGATTCCGTCGCAGCCGATCTGATATTCGCGGATCGTGTCCTCGTGGGCGCTGGTCCGCTTCTTGATCACCGAGATCGCACGCCGAACCCGGCCGGCCGCCTCGAAATAGCGAAGCAGGATCACCGTATCGGCGAGGTAGGTGACGTCGACCGGGGACTTCATGTCGCCGACCAGGCCGTGCTGGGCGACGGTGAGGAAGGTGCTCGTCCCCTGGCGGTTCAGGAACTGGAGCAGCTCGTGCATGTGGAGGATGAGCTGCTGCTCCTGAGGCATCGAGGCCTGGTAGCCGTTGAGGCTGTCGATGACGACCGTCCGGGCGCCTCCCGACTCCACCGCCGTCCTCACCCGGTGGGCGAACTCGCCGGGCGCGAGCTCGGCCGCGTCGACCTGCGAGACGGTCAGCCTGCCGCCGTCGACCATCGCCTGCAGATCGAGCCCGAGCCCCTTCGCGCGCTCGAACAGGAGCCCGAGCTCCTCGTCGAAGATGAACAGAGCCGCCTTTTCGCCGCGCTCGACCGCCGCGACCGCGAAGCTCAGGGTGAGGAGCGACTTGCCGGTTCCGGCCGGGCCGATGACGAGCGTGCTGGATCCGCGCTCGAGGCCGCCGCCGAGCAGGGAGTCGAGCTCGGACGAGCCGCTCTTCAGCGTGTCGCGCGTGAATTCGGTCTTGTGCTCGGACGAGACCAGCCTCGGGAAGACCCGGATTCCGCCCGTGTCGATGACGAAGTCGTGATAGCCGCCGCGGAAGCGCTGGCCGCGATATTTGATCACCCTCATCCGCCGCCGCTCGGCGCCATATTCGGGAGCGAGCTCCTCGAGCCTGACCACCCCGTGAGCGACGCTGTGGACGGTCTTGTCGTTGATCTCGGTGGTGAGGTCGTCGAGCATCACCACGGTGGCGTCATGGTGCGAGAAATAATGCTTGAGGGCGAGGATCTGGCGCCGGTAGCGGAGCGAGCTCTGGGCGAGAAGCCGGATCTCGGAGAGGCTGTCGAGGACGACGCGCTTGGGCTGGGTCCGCTCGACCACCTCGAAGATCCGCTTGGTCGTCTCGCCCAGCTCGAGGTCGGAGGAATAGAGCAGGCTCTGCTGCTGCTCGTCGTCGAGCAGATTTTCCGGAGGCACCAGCTCGAACACCTCGTTCGGCTCGACGAAGTCCCAGCCGTGCGAGCGCGCGCTCTCGCGAAGCTCGGTCTCCGTCTCGGACAGAGTGATGTAGAGCCCGCGCTCGCCCTGAGCGGCGCCTTCCAGCAGGAATTGCGTGGCGATCGTCGTCTTGCCGGTGCCGGGGCTGCCCTCGATCAGATAGACCCGGCCGCGCCTGAGCCCGCCCGCGAGGATGTCGTCCAGTCCGGCAACTCCGGTCGCCGCTTTTGTCTCTGTCTCGTTCACAATGTCCCTCGCTCCCGCGTTCGAGCCGAGCGCGGAAGGCTTGAATTGCAAAGGCCGTTTCGGAGGTCAAACCTTCACGGGTTGAAGTCAGAAACCGCGAAACCGCGATTCAGGTTCCATCGCCCCGGCCGGCCAGGTCCATGAAATCGCGCGCCGCCTCGCGATCGCGCTCGTCGGGAAAGGCGACGTCGAGATCGGGGGCGGAGCCGAGCATGTGGAGCAGCGCCCATAAGGCGAAGCGGTTGCCGCGGTCGCTCTCCAGGCCGAGGTCGACCTTCATCCTCTCGATCCCGGCCTCGAGCGCGGCCGCGGGGATGGCGGCGAAGTCCGCGGTCCCGAAATAGCGTCGAAGCTGGTCGTCGAGGTCCATCGCAAGCCGCATAGGACGTTCCGGCCGGGACGCAACTCGGCTTTACCCTCGAAGCGATCTCAAACCTCCCGCGAACGCCGGGCCGGGATGAGCGAAAGGGCCAGGCCGAGGACGAGCAGGATCAGGACTCCCCAGGTCACGTACCAGGCGATCGGGCTTGCGGCGGGCTGGGTCGCGCCCTGCGTTTCCACGATCAGGCGCCGGGCCACCATCTCGACCAGCGACACGAGATAGAGGAACGGGACGAGCGAGCGCCAGCGGATCAGCGCCGCGAGGGCGACCAGGGCGAGGATGAGCTGGCCGAGCGCGACCAGGGCGAACAGAGTCACCACCTCGCGCGCCGCCGCCGGCCCGTAGCTGTCCAGCGGGATGCCGTCGGCGCCCTGGGCGACCAGCGCTGTGTTGAAGATCGAATTGAGGCTGACGACGAGCTTCAGGGCGATGAGCAGCCCGAGCAGCCAGAGCGCCGAGCGCCGGCCGTCGAAGCGATTGTCGACCTGCTTTGGAAAGAGGCGATCGAGCACGACGTCCTCCCCTCAGGCGCCGGGCCGGCCGGCCGCCAGCGGCGCGGAAGCGCGCGGCTTCAGCTTCGCAAGGGCTTTTCCGAAGCGCAGGCGCACGAGCCAGAAGGCCATGATCCCGAAGGGCGCGAAAGCCAGGACGAAGAGGATCGGCGAGCCTCGCGCCGCCCGGGGCAGCACGTCCTGCTGACCCAGGAAGAAGGAGCCGGTGGCGATGAAGAAGGCGAAGCACATCCGCCAGAGATGGCGCGAGAGGCGCTGGGCCGGCGAGAGATTGCGCAATATCGCCTTGAGGTCGCCAAGGCCCGCGAGCAGGCAGACGAAGGCGAGGGCGAATATGGGGCCGGGACCCGCGGGGGTCGTCGCTCCGGTGAGGCCGCCCCAAACCATTAGCGCGGCCGTGGCGAGGGCGGCGGCACAGGCGGTTTTCTCGATCCAGCCGGCCCGGCCGTCGCGGCGGCGCGCGGTCATCCACCCGGTGAGGACGAAGTAGCAGACGATGATCCCGCCGACCGGCGAGCCGGGCTCCGGCTGCCGGAACGGCTCCAGGATCGACGCCGTCACTCCGAGCACCAGCATCGCGACGCAGAACCAGGTTCCGGCCGCTCCGTGCGCGGCGCCGCCCTTGCGCGCGGCGACGGCCGCGGCGCCCGCGGCGAGCGCGATCAGGCCCCCCGCGATATGGATCATCATGACCGGGTTCATCATCTCCCTCCCCCGCCCTCTTCCGCTTCGCCGTCGCGCTCGAAGGCCAGCAGGTCCCCGGGCTGGCAGTCGAGGGCCTCGCAGATCGCCTCGAGCGTGGCGAAGCGCAGGCCCTTGGCCTTGCCGGTCTTGAGGATCGACAGATTGGCCAGGGTGATCCCGACCCGCGCCGAAAGCTCGGTCAGGGTCATCCGGCGGGCGTAGAGGACGTCGTCCAGCTTCACGATGATCGCCATCTCAGACCATCGCTTCCAGGTCGGCGCGGATCCTGGCGCCTTCCTCAAACACGCGCGCCAGGACGAAGAGCAGGGCCACCGCCACCCATCCGCTCAGCGACGGCGACCATTCGATGTTCGCGCCCGCCTTGTTGAGGATCCCGGCGAAGATTCCGCAGGCGAGGTCGAAAAGCTGGAGGCCGAGCAGGCAGCAGGCGATCGTCTTCATCCGGACCGCATTTTCCGGAACGAAGGGATCGCCGGCCCGGACCGTCCCGACCATGTCCAATAGCCTCGAGACGAGGACGTGGATGGCGAAGAATATCGGCAATCCCGCGATCACCCAGATTCGGAGCACCGGGATGATCACGTCCGGATCGTGCGGCGGCCGGCTGAGATAATAGCCGCGCAGGACGTGCTCGAACGGGAAGCTCGCCACCAGAGCGGCGGAGAATGCCAAGGCGACGAGCAGGTTCAGGACCCGCCATATCCGAAGCAGGATGTTCGATGCGCCGAGCGCTCTGCCGTAATTATCCGACACTCGTTCCTCCCATTATTATCGTTTTACGATATACCACATATCGTTAAACATCAAGCCCCTTATTGCGCGGCGACGTATCGGCCAGATTCTCTTCGCGAATAACGCAGGCTCGGCCGCGATTGCCGGGCCTCGCCGATTGTGGAACCAAGCGCCCGCTTCGGCCATGGAGGAAAAGATGCGCAACCCCGGCCGCAAGGCGCTCTACTGCCTGACGGCGTTGATCGCCGGGGTGGCGCTGATCCGCTTCGGCGCGCTGCGCCTCGAACGGCTCGGCGAGGACTGGCGGTCGGTCGCCGCGATCGGCCTCGGCTTCGTCCTGGCGCCGTTCGGTCTGGTCTTCCTGATTCAGGCGCTGTTCGCGATTCGCGGCCGGGCGCTGCTTCTCGCCGGCCACCGGGTGATCGCGCGCTGGCACGTCCACCCCTCCGAATGGGAGCGGTTCCGCAAGCTCGACGGGCGCCGCGCCGCCGACCATGCCTCGCTCGGCAACGATCTGTGGATCCGCAGGGCGACCCCTGATGAGGGCGTCGAGGTGATCGTCGGCGAAACCAGCCTGCTGGTCGACGGGTCCTACCATGTGCTCCGGCCGGGCGGGCTTCCTGAGTTGCGCTCGGTGAGCTGGCTCGACGGGCCGCCGGCCTGCCTCGAATTCGCCCTCCGCTACCCGCGCGGCCGCTATGGCGGGACGATGCCGATGACGCTGCGGATCCCGGTGCCGCCCGCGGCGCGCGCGGACGCCCTAAGGGTCCTGGCCCATTTCGAGCAGCGCCTCCGTCGCAGGCAGGCCCTCGCGCTCCGCAATCCGCGCCGGACCTATCTGATCTGCGCCTTCCTGCTCGCCGCCTCGGGGATCGCGGGCGCGGCCGGCTATGGGCTCGCTTCCGCCCGTCCGGGCCTGCTGGACCCGCTGGTGCCGCTGTCGCTCCTGATCGGCGCCGTCATCCTCGGCGCCTTCGCCGCCGTCCTCCTCCTCGCCACCCTGCTCCTGACCCCGAGGAAATGAGGATCGGCAGCGCTTCTATCGCGAGGCGGGGTGGACTAGGGACCGGCGTCACGGAAGAAGACGTTTGTCTTTCGGGAGAATTTTGTTTTTTTAAGCAACGATAAAAAGAAGGAGAAACCGGGGTGACGAAACGAGGAGAAGCTGCGGCACGTGCGAGCCGCACGAGAAGAACGATGCTTGCCGCGGCGGCCGTCCCGATCCTCATCGCCGGCTGGAGCGCCGCCGCCTCCGCCCAGGACGGCGAGAAAGCGGAGAAGAAGGAGCCCCGGCGCTACCGGGTTGGGCTTGGAGCCCAGATGGTGCCGAGCTATCCGGGCTCGGACGACCACAGCATGCGCCCCCTCGTCGACCTTTCGCGCAGCCGGGGCTCCAAGCCCTTCGACTTCGAGGCTCCGGACGAGAGCTTCGGCCCCTCGCTCCTCAGGAAGGGCGGGCTCGAGATCGGGCCGGCCCTGAACTTCGAGGGCAGCCGGTCGGGGAGCGACGTCGGCGCCGACCTCGACAAGGTCGATTTCACAGTCGAGGGGGGAGCCTATGTCCAATATGCGTTCAGCCCCAAATTCCGCGTCCGCACCGAGCTTCGCAGGGGCCTCGGCGGGCATGACGGCTGGACCGGCCAGGCCGGAGCCGATTTCGTCGCCCGCGACGGCGACGAGTGGCTGTTCTCGGTCGGGCCCCGGGTGACATGGTCGGACGGCCGCTACCAGCGCGCCTATTTCGGAGTGACGAACGCCGAATCGGTCCGGACCGGACTCGCCGCCTACCGGCCGGGCTCCGGAGTCCAGGCGGTCGGAGCCACCGCGGGCTTCCTCACCCAGCTCGGCAAGAATTTCGGCCTCTACAGCTATGCCAAATACGACCGGCTGATCGGCGACTCGGCGGACTCGCCGGTCGTCCGGGTCCACGGCTCGCGCGACCAGCTGTCGGGCGGGCTGGCTCTGACCTACACCTGGGGCGGAGGCGTGAAGTAGCGCGAGGCCGCGGGCCGGCAGGCAGCCGCGCGCGATTGACCTTCACGGCGGCATATCGGATGTAAGTACATCCGCGAACGGACCCAAGATGGGGGCCGGAGTCCTGCGTTCGCACGCTCGGGCCCCCGCCCCCGCCGGAGGAAGCCAATCAGCCGGCGGGGGCACCCGGACCGACGCATCTTGCCCCTCGCGGGCTTGGCGGATTTTGCCAACATTTGGCGAGCGCCGGTCGCCCAAGTCCCGCCGACGGCCTCGGCGAAAGAGCATAAGTCCATGTAAAGGCTGGATTCGGTCAAACTGGCACGGCTCGTGCTGATGGAGAGGCATCTTCGTCCAAGGAGCCCGTGATGCAGACCGACCACCCCAGCGTTTTCGCCCGCGACCACACCATCCTCGGCGTCTGCGAGGCGCTTGGCGAGGATCTCGGGTTCAACCCCGTCTTCCTTCGAGTCCCGCTCGCCGTCTGCCTTCTGCTCAACCCCTGGGCGGTGGTCGCCACCTACGCCGGGCTCGGCTTGCTCGTCGCCTTCACCCGCCTGGTCTCCCCGGTCCCGAGGCAGGCGACCGCGACCGGAGCCGACGCCAGCCCCGCCGCGGCGGAGCAGGCCGAGCCGGACATGGCGCTGGCCGCCTGAGCCGACACCGAGCTCAGCCTGCGGCCGGGCGCCCGGGGTTGTTCCCCGGGCGCATCGGCGCCGGCTGCGGGAAACAGCCTTTCCGCCGCCCTAACGGGGCGTAAACCGGGTTTTTACGGCATTGATATAGGTCAGCCTCTTAGGGCGGTTCGGGAACCGCTTCGGGAGGGCCAAATGGCTTCAGCATCGGTCGAGACTGCCGGCGGCCCTCTGACGGGCGCGCTGCTGCTGGAGCGCCTCGCCGAGCATGGCAGCGCCGCCCATCCCTATGCGGCGAGCCCGAAGCTGCTCCGCTCGGCGACCGCCGGGCGCGACCTCGCCGACCTCATCCATTATCTATGCGTCCTTCACGGCCGTTATCCGGGGTTGATCGACCATGCCGCGGCCCGGGTGCTCGAGCCCGACGCCCGCGCCTGGCTGACCAACGCCACCTACGCCTTCGCCGGCGAACGCGCCTATCTCGCCCGGCTCGCCGTCGCCGCGGGCCCGGTTCCGTCGACCCCGGGCGCCGCAGGCAGCGACGCCGCCGTGCTCGGCCAGCGCCACGCGATGGAGACGCTCGCTTTGTCCGAGCGCCGCGGCTGCGCGCTCGGAGCGGCCATGGCCCTGGTGCTCGACTGGGCGGTGATCCGCACCTGCCTCGATTCGGCCGCCGCCCGATTCGGGGTCGACACCCCCGCTTATCCGGCCGCCGACACCGGCGCCGTGGTCGGGCTCGCCGACGATCATGGCGCTTCGCCCCCGGTCCAGCGCGCGCTCCTGTTCGGAGCGCAGCAGATCCTCGTCCAGCATCACGGGCTCTGGGACCTGCTCGAGGCGCGACAGCAAGCGCGGACGGCGAGCTAGCCCGTCATCCCGGACTTGATCCGGGATCCATGAACACCCGCGCCAGAAACCGTCCAAGATCCGTGTTCATGGCTTCCCGCCTTCGCCGGAATGACGACGGGCGGCTTGCCCAGTTCAGCCCCCTCCCCTATCCCGCCGCGATGCGCTTCGAAGGCACCCAGAGCTACGTCGCGACCGACGACCTCAAGGTCGCGGTCAACGCCGCCGTCACCCTCCGCCGCCCGCTGCTCGTCAAGGGCGAGCCGGGCACCGGAAAGACCGTCCTGGCCCACGAGATCGCGGCGGCCCTGGGCGCTCCGCTGATCGAGTGGCACGTCAAGTCGACGACCAAGGCGCATCAGGGCCTCTACGAATATGACGCGGTCGCGCGGCTTCGCGACGGCCAGCTCGGCGACCCCAGGGTCCACGACATCTCCAACTACATCCGCCGGGGCAAATTGTGGGAGGCCTTCACCAGCCCCAGGCTCCCAGTCCTGCTCATCGACGAGATCGACAAGGCCGACATCGAATTCCCCAACGATCTCCTCCAGGAATTGGACCGGATGGAGTTCCACGTCTACGAGACGAAGGAGACGGTGAAGGCGGCGGAGCGGCCGATCGTCGTCATCACCTCGAACAACGAGAAGGAGCTTCCCGACGCCTTCCTCAGGCGCTGCTTCTTCCACTACATCCGCTTTCCGGATCGCGAGACGATGCAGGCGATCATCGACGTCCACTTCCCCGGGATCCAGAAGATGCTGGTCGCGAAGGCGATGGACATCTTCTACCAGGTCCGGGAGGTCCCCGGCCTCAAGAAGAAGCCGTCGACGAGCGAGCTGATCGACTGGCTGAAGCTGCTCCTCCACGAGGACATGCCGCTCGAGGTGCTTCAGTCGCGCGATCCGTCCAAGGCGATCCCGCCGCTGCATGGGGCCTTGCTCAAGAACGAGCAGGACGTGATGCTGTTCGAGCGGCTGGCGTTCATGGCCCGGCGGCCGACCTGATCGATGCCAGGCCTCCCAAGCATCGGCCGACTTGTCGACATTGATCTGCGCGAAGTCTGGGCGTCGGAGCCTTATGCGTTTACGCCGTGGCTAGCATCGGCGGAAAATCTCCAGTTCCTCGCCGAAAGTCTAGACCTGCCCGGGCTCGAGCTCATCCGCACCGAGCACCCGGTGGATACCTTCGCCGCCGACATCGTGTGCCGGATCGTCGGCACGGACCACCACGTCCTGATCGAAAACCAGCTCGAGAAGACCGATCACCTACATTTGGGTCAATTGCTGACCTACGCGCCAAGGTTCGACGCGAAAGTCATTATCTGGGTTGCTCGCGCTTTCACGGATGCACATCGCGCGGCGTTGGATTGGCTCAATCGGGTTACCGGCGAGAGTTACGCCTTCTTCGGCGTCGAGATCCGCGCGGTCCGGATTGGCGAAAGCCTCCCGGCGCCACTTTTCGACGTGGTTGCCAAACCCAATGATTGGGACAAGCTGGCGGCCGACCGAACCGCGAACGACCCGGCGGTGACCGAGTTACAAGCGGACAATACCGCCTATTGGGATGCGATGGACAAGGTCCTCTCCGATGGCGGAGCCCTTCAGCGCCGTGTCAGGCAGCCGGTAAAAGGCCAGAACCTCTGGATACCCATGACGACCGACGGCGCAGTCTACATCGTCCTCTGGCGGTCGCTCGGACAGAAGCAATTTGTCGGTGCTTATCTCGGCATCTACGGGGATAACAGGGAATAT
>DASQJV010000480.1:0-2359 GCA_035630855.1 Allosphingosinicella sp.
AGCTCCGCCCGCTGGCGGCGGCTCTGCGCGCTCTCTGGCAGGTCGAGCATCTGCAGTTCATGCTCGCCCATCCGGGCGCCGCCCACGGGCTTTGGGCCGATCAGCCCGGGGCGCTTCGGCTCATGGAAGGCCGCGCGCCGCTCAGGTTCGGCGACATGGAGCTGGCCGAGCTGCACCGGGGCGAGGTCCGGCTCGCGCCCTTCGACCTCGCCGCCCAGGCGGAGAGCCGCCAGACCCTGCGGGCTCGCCTCGAGAAGGAGGCCCGCGACGACGAGCCGGCGGAGAATAGCAACGTGCTTCGCGCCCTGTTCGCGGAAGGAAGGCTCTGGCTGCTGACCGACGACGGCAAGCTGACCAGCCTCGCCCCCGGCGATCGGTCTCGCCGCACGGAGAGTCCCGGCGGCGCCGTGATCGACATCTGCTCCGGCGCGGGTGGATTGCGGGCGTTGACCGGGGAGCGCTCGAAGGGCCGGCGCTGGGCTCTCCGGCGCTGGGCTGAGGGGCGGTGGACGGTCGAACGGGAGGTCGACCGCGAGGGCGAGGCGCTGGTCGCCCTTTCGTGCGCCGGGCAAAGCGCGCTCATGCTGACCTACAAGCAGCTGATCGCAATCGATCGGACCGGTGAAGAGACACTCCCATTGTCGGGGGATCTGCGCCCCCCGCGGGTGAGGCCGGTGACCCTGGAGGCGGGGGACTATCTGTTCGTCGGCCTCAACTCGGGCGAGTGGGGCGGCGGGCTGATGCGGATCGATCGGCGCTCGGGCCGTGTCGAGACGATCGAGCGGAACACCACGGGCGATCTGTGCGGCGGGCCGCTCAGCACGGCGTGCGACCCCGTGCACGGCCTTGCGCCGATTCCGTGGAAGCCGTCCTGCATCGCCGCCGCCATCGGGCTGGTCCACTTCCTCTCCCACGGCCGGATCGTCGAGATTTGCGGCAAGCAGGTCGAGACCCTGTTCGTTCAGGCGGCGGACCCCTACCAGAAGGATCCGGAGACGGCGGCGTCGGTCGCGGCCGGACGTTATGGAGCGATCGCGTTCTTCGGGCTTGCCGCCGCCGGGGACTCGCTTCTCGCCGCGGGAGGGAACGGCCTTTACCGGATCGAGGCGGGCGGCGCCTCGACCCATCGCCGCTGGCCCCGGTTCGAGGAGATAGGGGGGGTGCTGGTGAGCTTCGCCCTTCCCGACGCGGTCCTGGTGGTGACGACGATCAACCGGCGCGCCTCGGTCAGCGGAGGCGCTCCGCTGCTGGTCCCGCGCTGAGGCTCAGGCGGCGCCGTCGAGGATCGCCTCGATCGCCCGCTCGACCTGCTTGATGTCGGCCATGCCGTCGACCCGGCGAACGAGGCCGCGAGCGTCGTAATAAGGCAGGATCGGAGCGGTCTTGGCGCGATATTCGGCGAGCCGGGTCCGGACCGTCTCCTCATTGTCGTCCGGGCGGCGCTTGAACTCTTCCGAGCCGCAGACGTCGCAAAGAGTGGCGATCTTCGGCAATTTGTAGCGATCGTGATACCCTTCGCCACATTTGGCGCAGGAGAAGCGGCCTGTGATCCGCTCTACCAGGGAGTCGGCGTCGACCTCGAGCTCGATGACGTGATCGAGCTTCATCCCCCGCTCGGCGAGCAGGGCGTCGAGCGAGATCGCCTGGGCCTCGGTGCGCGGATAGCCGTCGAAGATGAAGCCCGAGCCCGAATAGCGCTCCGGAAGGTCGAGCCGGTTGGCGATGAGCTCGTCGACGACCTCGTCCGGGACCAGCTCGCCGGCCTCCATGATCGCCTTGGCGCGGAGGCCGATCGGGCTTCCGGCTTTGATCGCTTCTCTCAGCATGTCGCCGGTCGAGAGCTGGACCAGCCCCCGCTCCTGGATCAGCCGGCTCGCCTGGGTTCCCTTGCCCGCCCCCGGGGGACCCAGCAGGATGATGTTCACCTGCGCGAGCCCCCCTTGAGCTTCGCTTTCTTGATGAGGTCGCCATATTGGTGGGCGATGAGGTGGCTCTGGATCTGGGTCACCGTGTCCATCGTCACGTTGACGACGATGAGCAGGCTGGTGCCGCCGAGATAGAAGCCGATCCCCATCCGGGCGATGACGAACTCCGGAACCAGGCAGATCAGGGTCAGGTAGGCGGCGCCGATGACGGTGATCCGGGTGAGCACGTAGTCGAGATATTCCTCGGTCCGCTTGCCGGGGCGGATGCCCGGGATGAAGCCGCCGTAGCGCTTCATGTCGTCGGCGCGCTCCTCGGGGTTGAAGGTGATCGACACGTAGAAGTACGTGAAGAACACGATCAGCCCGAAGTAGAGAGCCACGTGCACCGGGCTGCTCTGGTCGATGATGTAGGTCTCGAAGAACTGCCGGACACC
>DASQJV010000481.1:0-3669 GCA_035630855.1 Allosphingosinicella sp.
CAAGGGTCGAGGTTGCGGACGGTGAGGGCACGATATTGTCCGGGCGCATGGCCGTCGGTGGCGACGCGGGCGCGAAGCGCCGCGTCGCGCATCTTGGTCGCCCAGGTCTGGGCATAGGCGATGAAGAAGCGCTGGTCGCCGGTGAAGCCGTCGATCACCGGCGCCTCCTTGCCGCCGAGCGAGGCGCGATAGGCGTCGTAGGTGGCGGCGAGGCCGGCGACGTCGGCGATATTCTCGCCCAGGGTCAGCTTACCGTTGACGTGGAGTCCGGGAAGCGCCTCGTAGCCGTCATATTGCGCCGCGAGCGCCGTGCCCGCCTCCTGGAAGCGCTTGAAGTCCGCCGGGGTCCACCAGTTGCGGAGCCGTCCGGTCGAATCGAACAGGGCGCCGTTATTGTCGAAGCTGTGGCTGATCTCGTGGCCGATCACCGATCCGATCGCGCCGTAGTTGAAGGCGGCGTCGGCGCCCGGATCGAAGAAGGGCCGCTGCAGGATCGCGGCGGGGAAGTTGAGCGCGTTCTGGACCGGCAGGTTGACGGCGTTGACCAGCTGCGGCGGCATCCACCATTCGCTCCGGTCCATCGGCTTGCCGATCTTCGATATCTGGTGGCGGTATTCGGCCAGCTCGGCATTGCGCCTATTCGCGTAGGCGTTGTCGGCGGTGATCTTAAGCGCCGAATAATCGCGCCAGCTGTCCGGATAGCCGACCCCGACGACGATCGAGCGGACCTTCTTCAGCGCCTCCGCCTTGGTCGACGGCGCCATCCAGTCGATCGCCTCGACCCGGCGGGCGAAGGCGGCCTTGATGTTGTCGACCATCGCCTGGACCTCGGCCTTGGCCGAGGCCGGGAAATATTTGTCGACATAGGCCTTGCCGACCGCGTCCTGGAGGGCGTTGCTGACCGCGTTCAGGGCGAGCTGGTCGCGCGGCCGCTGCTTCGGGGTGCCGGCGAGAGCGGTGCCCTCGAAAGCGAAGCTGGCGTCGCGGATCGGCCTGGGAAGGACGCTCGCCTGCTGGCTGAGGGTATGGAAGGCGAGCCAGTCCTTCCAGCTCTCGATCGGCTCCGAGCCGACCAGGGCTGCGAGCTTGGGGATCGCCGAGCCGTGATAGGCCTGGAATTTGGGCGCGTTGCCGAGCTGGGCGGTGCCGAGAAGGGCGGCCCAGTCGATGCCCGGGGCGCGGGCCTCGAGATCGGCTCGGCTCCACACCTGGGCGCCCCTGGCGAAGTCCTCGCTCTCCTCGCGGGTGGCGTGGGCCCGGGCGATTTTGGTCTCGAGGTCGAGGATGCGCTTCGCCGAGCCCTCGGCGTCCGCCGCTCCGGCCGCCTTCATCACGGTGGCGATATAGGCGCGATACTGGTCGCGAAGCCCGGCCATCTTGGAATCGCCGGAGAGATAATATTCGCGCTCGGGAAGCCCGATCCCGCCCTGCATCAGATAGGGCAGGGTCTCGCCCGGGGTGGAGAGGCCCTGGGTGACGAAGATCCCGAACAGATTCTCGGTCTGGTAGTTGGTCGCGTTGAGCGGGTCGGTGTCGGCGCGAAGGGTTCGGCCGATGGCGGCGCTGAGCTGCTTCCGGTCGGCGATCGCCGCGATCGAGTCGAGATCGGCTTTGGCGGGGGCCATTCCGGCCCGGTCGATGGCGTCGGTGTTCAGATAGGCCTTGTAATAATCGGCGATCATCGCCTCGCCGCTTCCCGCCGCCGGGTTCGAGGCGAGGATCCCGTCGAGCAGCTCGCGGGTCTGCCGCTCGCGCTGCTGGTCGGCGATGTAGAAGCCGCCGACGCTCGAGCGGTCGTCGGGGATGGCCGTGCCGCGCACCCAATTGCCGTTGGCGAAAGCGAAGAAATCGTCGCCGGGCGCCACGTTCTTGTCCATCGAGGCCGGGACGATCCCGACCGCCGTCCCCGGAGTCTGCGCTTCGCTGCCCTGGCCCCCAGGGCCTCCGGGCGAGCAGGCGGCGGTGGCGAGGAGCAAGGCGAGGAGGATGGAGCGAGTCATGGAGGCCTCTCGAAACAGCTTGTAGTCGCGTTCCTATAGACGTGTTTCACGGCCGCGCCAGCGCTTCCCATCGCGCCGCTCAGCCGTTAGTCAGCCTCGCAACCACGGGAGCCGGACGTTTTGAGCAAGGGATTGATCGATGCTCTGGAATGGTACGGCTCGATCGCCGGCGCGGTCGCGGCGCTGATCGTGTCGCTGGACCTGGGGAGGAGGGCCACCGGCTGGGCGTTCGTCATCTTCTGCACCTCGTCGGTCGCTCTGGTCACCTGGGGCTTCATGTCCGACAAGGCGGAAGGGATCGGCACCCAGAATATCGTCCTGTTCGTGATCAACGTCATCGGGGTGTACCGCTATCTGATCCGCAGGAAGCCGGTGCATTCGGAGCCGAAGCCGGCATGAGAGGGCTCGACACAAGCACCGTTCGTCCTGAGCCTGTCGAAGGGTCTTCCTTCACCGCGTGCGAGAAGGGGAGGGCTTCGACAAGCTCAGCCCGAACGGATTGGGTTCAGTGACCACCATCGTCTCCAAAATCGACGCCGACTCAGACGCATATCGCACCTACGCCGCGCACAATCGCGAGCTTGCGGAGGCCCTCCGAGCGAAGGTGGCGGCGACCGCGCTCGGCGGTCCCGAAAAGCATCGCGAGCGCCACGTGGCGCGCGGCAAGCTGCTCCCCAGGGACCGGGTGACCCGGCTGCTCGATCCCGGCTCCCCCTTTCTCGAGATCGGCCAGCTCGCCGCCAACGGCATGTACAAAGACGAAGCGCCGGGCGCCGGGATGATCGCCGGGATCGGACGGATCTCCGGCCGCGAGGCGATGATCGTCGCCAACGACCCGACGGTGAAGGGCGGGGCCTATTTCCCGACGACGGTGAAGAAGCATCTGCGCGCCCAGGAGATCGCCCTGCAGAACCGGCTGCCCTGCGTCTATCTGGTCGACAGTGGCGGCGCCAACCTGCCCCACCAGGCCGAGGTGTTCCCCGACCGCGAGCATTTCGGCCGGATCTTCTACAACCAGGCGCAGATGTCGGCCGAGGGGATCGCCCAGATCGCCTGCGTGATGGGCAGCTGCACCGCCGGCGGCGCCTATGTGCCGGCGATGTCGGACGAAAGCGTCATCGTCAGGAACCAGGGCACGATCTTCCTCGGCGGCCCGCCGCTGGTGAAGGCGGCGACCGGGGAGGTGATCTCGGCCGAGGATCTCGGCGGCGGCGACCTCCATGCGCGCAAATCGGGCGTGGTCGACCATCTCGCCGACAATGACGACCATGCGCTGGCGATCGTGCGAAGCATCGTCGGCAGGCTCAACAGTGTGAAGTCGGCCGATCTCGACATCGCCGAGCCGGTGGAGCCGAAGCTCGACCCGCAGGAGCTTTACGGAATCATCCCCGACGACGTGCGCACGCCCTACGACGTGCACGAGGTGATCGGGCGGATCGTCGACGCTTCCGACTTCCACGAGTTCAAGCCGCTCTACGGTTCGACCCTGGTCTGCGGCTTCGCCCGCATCTGGGGGATGCCGGTCGCGATCCTCGCGAACAACGGCATCCTGTTCAGCGAAAGCGCGGTCAAGGGCGCGCATTTCATCGAATTGGCCTGCCAGCGGCGCATCCCCTTACTGTTCCTGCAGAACATTTCCGGCTTCATGGTCGGTGGGAAGTATGAGGCG
>DASQJV010000482.1:0-2229 GCA_035630855.1 Allosphingosinicella sp.
TGCTGGCCGAGAAAGAAGGAGAAAGCGGCGATCGCGAGGGCGGCGCACATCCGCCAGAGATGGCGAGCGATCCGCTGGTGCCGGACGAGGCGGCCGCGAAGCAGGAAGTTGAGGTCGAGCCCGGCGGCGAGCGCGGCGAGAAAGGCGAAGGGATAATGGGCCGCGGCCGGAAGGCTGTCGAACCGCCCGGTCGGGCTCGCCGAAGCGGCTAGGCCGAAGGCGAGCATCGCCGCAGCGCAGGCCAGCGCCACTCCGAGCCCGGCGCGCTCGAGGCCTCCCGCCCCGCCGTCGCGGCGCCTTGCCGCGAGCCAGGCCGTCGCGACCAGATAGACGGTGAAGATCCCGATCACCGCGGTGCCCCGCTCCGTCCTAAGGGCGGCGATGAATGCGCCCGTGCCCGCCATGGCGAGCATCGCCGCGAAGAAGATTGTCCCGCTCCTGGCGTGGACGCCGCCGCCCTTGCGGACCGCGAGCGCCGCTCCCCCGGCGAGGAGGGCCGAGCTTCCGGCCGCGACATGGAAGAGGGTCAGGGCGTCCATCACTTTGTCCTTGGCTGTTCCGTGCATTGGAGTATTACATGAGCAACACACCTTGGACATGATCCGGGAGGACAAAGGGATGATTGCAGGTTGCATCGACAGAATGCGCCGGGACTCCTGCGGCGGCTGCGAGCGGCGCGACGCCTGCGCCGAGATCTTCCCCTTCCTGCTCAAGGCGCGCGGAAGGCCGGCGGCGGCCGGCCTTCGGGGCGCGAAGACCCCGGCGGGCGCTCCCCACCCCTTCTTCACCTTCCTCGGCGAGGTGGCGAGGGCGTTCGAGGTCAAAGCGGCGGAGCGCAAGGCGCCGCCGCGGGCGAGCCCGTTCCGGGCCGAGGTCGAGGCGAGGCTCGAGCCGCTGCTGGCGTCGGGCGAGGTCGGGATCGAGCGCCTCGCCCGCGACCTCGGCTGCAGCCGCCAGACCCTCTACCGGCGGCTCAAGTCGGAAGGGATCACCTACGAGCAGCTTCTCGACGGCCTGCGCAGGCGGCTCGCCCTCCGCTTCATGCGCGAGGAGCTGTCGGTGAAGGAGGCGGCCTACCGGCTCGGCTTCTCCGACCCGGCGGCCTTCTCGCGCGCCTTCAAGCGCTGGACCGGATCGAGCCCGAGCGCGGCGCGCAGCCGGCATTAATTCCCGTCATCCCGGACTTGATCCGGGATCCATGAACACGGACGCCTGTAGGTATCCGCCAGCGAACGTGTTCATGGATTCCGGCTTTCGCCAGAATGACGGGCTAAGCCGGCTCCATCTCCCGGCGCTCCTCGGTCGCCGTCACCTGGAAGTCGACGGGAGTGAACCCTTCCGCCGTCCCGCGCGCCTTGGCGAGGCCGGCGGGGAAGCCGCTTCGGTCGCTATAGTCGCGGCCGGTCTCGCCGCGGCGCTCGCTCTGCTCGGCGGTGAGGCTCGCCGCGGTGAGGAGGTCGACGGCGGTGATCCCGGCCACGGCGGCGAGCGCGATCCAGGCGTTCCGGCGCTGCTCCCCGTCGCCGTCGCGGACTCCCGCGGCGAGGGTGGCGAGGTCGACGAGGTCGCCCGCGACACGGCTCCAGATCGCCGGCGCGGGCGTGTCGGAGAGGGCCCAGATGCCGGCGCCGATCTCGCGGCCGCCATAGGCCTGGAGCAGGCGCTCGCGGCCCTCGAGGCCGAGCGTCCGGGCGAGCCTGCCGGGAGCGACGATCTCGGCGATTCCGAGGGCCAGGGAGAACCAGCCGAGGCCCCGGGCGACCCGGTCGGACCTGGTGAGGCTGCGGTCAGGGCGGCTCGTCACCAAAGTGGAGGTGGCGTTCATTCGGACGTTCCTTTCGATTACGGCTTCAGCACCACTTTGACGCAGCTGTCCTGCTTCTGCTCGAAGACCCGGTACATGCCCGGGCCCTCCTCGAGCTTCGCGGTATGAGTGATGACGAAGGAGGGGTCGATCTGGCCCTCCTCGATCCGGCGGGTGAGATCGTCGGTCCAGCGCCGGACGTGGGTCTGACCCATCCGGAAGGTCAAACCCTTGTTCATCGCCATCCCGAACGGGACCTTGTCCATCAGCCCCGAATAGACTCCCGGGATGGAGAGGACCCCCCCGCCGCGGCAGACGTAGATCATCTCGCGCAGCACATGGGCGCGGTCGCTGACCATCAGCATCGCCTGCTTTGCTCGGTCGATCATGCCGTCGAAATGCGAGGAGGCGTGGGCCTCCATCCC
>DASQJV010000483.1:0-2491 GCA_035630855.1 Allosphingosinicella sp.
TCGCGGTCAGCTTCTCGACATTGGCCGCCAGGACATAGGTCGCCAGCGCGGTCCGGACCTCGTCCGTCCCCTCGCCGGCAATCTCGAGGACGAGGTCGCCGGCGCTGCTCACGAAATAAATGTCGTTGCCGGCGCCTCCCGTCATGGAATCGTCGCCGCTGCCGCCGTCGATCAGGTCGTTGCCGCCGCCGCTGTCGACGATGTCGTTGCCGCCGCCGGTGCGGACCTCGTCGTTGGCGCTGCCGGTGACGATGTTGTCGGCGCCGGATCCGGTGGCGATCAGGAAGCGGTCGATCGCCTCGAACGTCGCGAGGCGGGTGAAGTCGTCGCTGAACTGGCCCGAATAGCCGGCGGCGCCGGCCGAGAGCGATCCGACATTGTGGACGGCCGTCGTCGCCTGGCCGTAATTGAGGACCAGCGTGTCGAAGCCGCTGTCGGTCGCACCGGCGCCGGCCTCGCCGCCGTTGACGACGTCGTGGCCGTTCCACAGGAACGCGCCGTCGTTGTTCGCGCCGAGCGTGATCACATCGTTGGCCAGCACGTTTGCGGTGCTGATATTGTCCTGGCCGCTGCCGGTGGTCAGGGCGGCGAAATATTCGAAGTTGAGATAGTTGCCGACCAGATTGTGCGCGCCGGTGCCGAGGTTCCAGAATATCCCGCCGGCGTAGGCGCTGAAATCGGCGGCGAGGCCGTCGACGCCGACACCGGCGTCGACCGAATTGAACCCGCTTCCGGCCGTGTAGAGATCGCCGCCCGCGCCGAGGCTGACAAAATTGTCGCCGGTGCCGCCCCGGATATGGTCGTTCCCCGATCCGGTGGTGATGTTGAAATTCTCGATCCCGCTATAGGCGATCCGGCGGGCGCCGCCGTCGCCGATCGAGCCGGCCAGGCCGCCGTTCGGGTCGGCCGCCGGGGCGGTCATCGTGATGCCGGCAGCCGAATCCCCGTAATCGACCTCGAGATAATCGGCATCGGTGCCGCCGGCGGCGGTGACGATGCCGGTGCCCGACACGCGAAGCCGGTCGAGGCCGGTGCCACCGCGAAGATCGTCATTGCCGCCGTTGCCGTAGATCTGGTCGTTGCCGGCGCCGCCGTCGAGCAGGTTGCCGTTGGCGTCGCCGGTCAGGATATCGTCGCCGCTGTTGTCGGCCTGGGTCGGCGAGAAGACCCGCCCTTCGAACAGGTTGCGGGCGGAGTAGTCCACCGAAAACTCCTCCTGCCAGCCGACCGCGAAGCCGCCCTGGGCGAGCAGCGCCAGGACCGGAGCGGCCTGATCGCCGTCCGCGCCGGCGTTGACGACGAAATCGCCGCCGATCCTGCCGCCGAGGGAGTCGTAAATCTGGGCCCGGATCGCGCTTCCGGAACCGTCGCCCCAGCCGTCGTCCTGCCAGCTCACGACGAAACCGCCCCAAGGCAGTCCGGCGACCGCCGGCATGACCTGGTCTCCGTCGATCTCGGTGTTGACGAGCAGCTGGCCGCCGACCTTGGCCCCGGCGGCGTCGAATATCTGCGCCTTGATGCCGTAGGAGCTGGTATCGCCGCCCTGCGGATTCTTGTCGCTCCAGCTGACCACGAAACCGCCTGAGGCGAGCGCGGCGACCGCGACATTGTCGGGGAAATAAGTGGGGGCGCCGGCGGCGACGGCGAAGTCGGTGCCGACCTTGTTGCCGGCCGGATCGAAGATCTGGGCCATGATCCGGCCGCCGTCGCTGTGAGTCCAGGTGACGACGAACCCGCCGTTGGGCAGGGCCGCAACCGCGGGGTGAAAGTTGTTCCCGGCCTGGAATCCGGAGGCGCTGTTGACGACCGTTTCGCCGCCGACCTTGGCCCCGGCGGAATCGAAGAGCTGGACGCTGATGTCCATGTAGGGGTCGTCGTAATTGGTCCAGGTCACCACGAAGCCGCCGGACGCGAGGCCCGCCACCGAAGCGTCGGTCTGGCCGTTCTGGGTGACCGTGTTGACCTGGAACTCGACGCCGGCCTTCGCGCCGGACGAATCGAACCTCTGGCCCTTGATGCCGAATCCGCTCGAATCCCCGCCGAGCCCGCTGCCATCGCTCCAGACCACGACGAAGCCGCCCCCCTGGAGCCCCGCCGCCGCGGAATCCTCCTGGGAGCCGGTCACGGTCGTATTGACCAGGAACTCACTGCCTACCTTGGCGCCGGCGGAATCGAACAGCTGGCCGCGGATGGCTTGCCAGGCGGGAGCTTGAGGATCGTCGCCAGCGCCGGTCCAGGTCATGACGAAGCCGCCGCCGGCGAGCGCCCCGATCGCGGAAGCCCTGCCGTAGCTGCCGCTCCCCGTCGACGTCGCGAATTCCGCCTGGGCCGTGTAGCGCTGCTCATTGGCCGAGTCGGCGACGGCGATGCTCAGCACTTCGTCGAAGCTGTTGCCATTGGCGTCGGTGACCCTGACGGTGAGGCTGGCGACCGGAGCGGTCTCGTGGTCGAGCCGGCTGTTGTCGGCGACGATCAGCCTGTTGCCCTCGAT
>DASQJV010000484.1:0-3167 GCA_035630855.1 Allosphingosinicella sp.
GGGTCGTCGTTCACGATATGCTGAACGGCGTTGGCGCCGCCTTGCGGATTCTGGGCGTTGAAGATGACCTGGGTCGGGTCCTGCGCCTGGGCGCTGGCCTGGAGGTTCTTGACGTTGTTGATGCTCATGCCCCGGTAGATGAGCGCGGTCTCCGGCACGGGCTGCGGGCCGCCGGTTCGCACCAGCTTGGGGAAGCTCGACTGCTTCGATTGCGCGCTCTGGGCCCCCTTATGGGCGAGCACGATCTCCCGCTCGGTATAGGAGGTTTTCAGCGCCTCATAATTGTCGACAACCTGCTCCGGCACGCCTTCGCCGATGAGCCGCTGCTTGGTCGCCGCAAATCCGCCCGGCTTCGGTGAAATGACGCGCTGGATCACGCCCGACAGCGTCTTCAGCTGGGCGACCCGCGGCGCGGCGTTGAGCATTGCGCCAACGTCGGTGAGAGCGCTTGCGCGCGGCCCCGCGATCAGGCGGTCGCCCGCGGGACTTCCGGAGGATTGGACCGACTGCCGACTTAGGGTCCGATGCTCCATGCCGCTGCTCCCAGTCGTGCCCGCCGCCGGGGCGAACGGTACAGCATCGGCGGCCGATCCCGAAGCCGATTTGCATCCGTTGCACGAACGACATTCGCTCAGCGCAGCCCAAGCCGCTCGAGCGGGCCTCCGAACGTGCCGGCGACCATTTCCGCCTGGATCCGGGTCGCCGGCCACAGCCCGCCGAAGGGCGGGACGATCCGGTCGCGAATCCAGGGCAGGACCCGTCCGTCCGACTGGTAGGCCGGGGTGAAGAGCCGGGAGAGCGCCTGGTAGAGGCGGATGTGGGAACGGCGCAGGGCGACGGCGCGGCGGAGCGCGGTGTCGAGGTCCTCCTCCTCGCGCAGGGCCTTGGCCAGCGCCCAGGAGTCGAGCAGCGCCATGTTGGCGCCCTGGCCGAGCTGCGGGCTGGCCGAGTGCCAGGAATCTCCGATGTGGACGAGGCCGGGCTCGGCGGGCTGGCGGAGGGTCCGGTGCGTGTAGCGGGCGAAAGTGAGGCGATCGGGACTGTCGATCTGGTCGAGCAGGGGCGCGGTGGCGGGCCAGAGCGCCCGGGCCTCGGCCTTCCACGGCTCGAGGCCGCGCTCGCGCCAGCCGGCGAGCCGGTCGCCGCGAAGCGACCAGAAGAAGGCGGCTTGGCGGCGGCCGCCGGGAGCGAGGCCGATCGGGAGCACGCCCGCCATCACGCTGGCGCGCCGGTAGCGCTGCTCGAGCATCGCGCCGTCGAAGCCGTCCGTCCAGTCGAGGCTGGCCCAGAGCGCGCCATAGGCCAGCGGCCGCGCCGGACCGCCGGCGAGCGGCGAGGCGCTGCCGAGCGCGTCGACGAGCAGATCGTGCGGGGGCGATCGCCCGCCGTCGGCGAAGACCAGCCTGCCTCCGTCCCGGCCCGAGACCGTCCGGCCGGTCCGGACCGGGATCCCCTCGGCGGTCACGGCGCGATGGAGGATGTCGAAGAGCGCGGCGCGGTGGACTCCGTAGCCGCGGGCGCCGGGGCGCCGGAGCCATTCGTAGCGTACGTCGAGGACGATCCGGCCGGACGGCTCCGCCCTGCCGAGCAGCCGCTCGATGGGCGCCGAGGTCTCGACCAGCGCCCGGGCGAGGCCGAGCCGGTCGAGGACGGCGAGACCGGTCGGCTGGATGATCAGGCCGGACCCGACCGGGCGCGGCGAATCGAACCGCTCGTAGAGGACGACCCGGTGGCCGTCGCGGGCGAGCAGCAGCGCCGCCGCCAGCCCGCCGATCCCGCACCCGGCCACGCCGATGTCCAGTCCCCGCATGGGCCGGGTGTAGCGTGGAAAATGGAAAATTCCTCCTCCGGAAATCCGGGGGAGGAATTCAGGTCAGCGCCGCCTCAGCCCGCCGAGGAGGCCGTGGCGGGCGCGGGGCTCGAAGGCGTCGCCGGGGCGCTCCGGGTCGAGGAACTCGCTCTTCGCCACCGCTTTGAGGGGCGCGCTGAACTCGGGCGGGCGGTAGGGGAGGAGGGTCCGGCCCTGCCCGCGCAGGCGCTCGATCGTGGCGATCAGCGAGCCGGTCTTCTCGCAGGAGGCGCCGACCTCCGCCGGCTCGACCCCGAGATGCTCGGCGATGAGATCCGCGCGAAGCCGCCGGATCGTCGCCCCGGCCGCTTCGTTGCCGGGGAGGCGGGCGTCGATCATCAGGTCGCACTCGCTGTCGAGGCCCATCGAGCGGTTGTTCACATTGGCCGAGCCGACCCGGATGACGACATCGTCGACGATCATGATCTTGGCGTGGACGTAAATGTCCTCGCCGCCCTCGGTGACCGGAGTGTAGATGCGGAAGCGGCCGTAGCGGTCGCGGCGCTCGAGCGCCTTGACCAGCTCGGCCCGGGCGGGCCCCATCACCGATTCGTCGAGCCAGCCGGCGCCGGTCTTCGGGTTGACGACGACGAACTCGGGGCCGTCCGGCTCGGCGAGGCGCCGGCCCACCGCCTCGGCGACGACCCGAGAGGCGAAATATTGGGTCTCGATGTAGACGTGGCGGCGGGCGCTGGCGACGAGGTCGGCGAACAGGGCCTCGATCTCGCGGACCTGCGACCAGCGACCATGCTCCGCCCGGGTTCGGGCGACGGCGATGTCGACGTCGTGGAAATCGGGCTCGAGCTCGTCGGGCCACGGATCGTTGCCGCAGCCGGAGCCGGTCAGGCGCTCATCGGTCGCAGCCTCCCAGCGCAGCCGGGCGAGGTCGCCGAGCGCGAGGGCGGCGGCGCCGTCCACCGCCATGGTCGCGTCGTGCCAGGGCGGATAGCGGCGGCGGGTGGTCGGCCGGCGGCGGCCGGGATCGTCGTCGAGATGGGCGCGGGTGTCCCAGCGGTCGGCGGTGATGTCGATACCGCCGCAGAAAGCGAGGGCGTCGTCGATGACGGCGATCTTCTGGTGGTGGCTGCCTTCGCGGGGATGGGCGAAATCGAGCTTGAAATGGATCTGCCGGCTCGCCCGCCAGACGCCCATCCGAGCCAGGGTCGTCCCCCGCCCGAGCACGGAATAGGCCATTCCGCTCCAGGCGAGCATGTAGATCTTGAGCCCCGGGCGGTGCTTGACCAGCCAGGAGATGAACGGCCCCAGGCAATTGGGGGGATCGCCCTTGCCGCCCGGCTCGTCGAGCGGGATCCTGGTG
>DASQJV010000485.1:0-4997 GCA_035630855.1 Allosphingosinicella sp.
CCCACCCGCTCCGCGGGCGGGCCCCTCCTCTCCCGCGGAAAGCGGGAGAGGGGCTTTGACGGTCTCGCCTGGCTCCGCCGCAGGCCCGTCCTCTGCCTCCTCCTCCCCCTGCTCGCCTTCGCCAGCCTCTCCGCCTGGACCCGCCCCCCTCCCTTGCCGAGCTTCGAGCAGACCCGGAGCGACTGGCGCGCCAGCGAAGCCTGGCTTCGCGGCCGCGACGGCCGGCTTCTCCAGACCGTCCGCATCGATCACAGCGTCCGCCGCCTGTCCTGGGTGCCGCTTGAGCGCATCGCGCCGTCGCTGCGCGAGGCGGTGGTCGCCTCGGAAGACAGGCATTTCGCAACCCATGGAGGAGTCGACTGGAGCGCCTTCGCCGGCTCCGCCTGGGCGGCGCTTCACGGCCGGCCGGCGCGCGGGGCGAGCACGATCAGCATGCAGGTCGCCGGCTTCCTCGCGCCCGAGCTCGGCGGGCCCGGCGCGCGCTCGTTCGGAGCCAAGCTCCGCCAGGCCCGCGCCGCCCGCGCCCTCGAGTCCGAATGGAGCAAGGACGAGATACTCGAAGCCTATCTCAACCTCGCCAGCTTCCGCGGTGAGACCCAGGGCATCGGCGCCGCCGCCCGGGCCCTGTTCGGCCGCGCCCCGGACGCCCTCGGCCGCGAGGATTCGCTGCTCCTCGCCGCCCTCCTCCCCGCTCCCCAGGCCGCTCCGACCGCCGTCGCCCGCCGCGCCTGCCGGCTCGGACGGATCGGCGACTGCCACGGCATGATCGCCCTGGCCGAGGCGATGACCGGTCCGGGCCGACGCCTCGCCGACGATCCCGGCCTCGCCCCCCACCTCGCCTACCGCCTGCTCAGGAAGCCCGGCGTGACCGTTTCGACCACCCTCGACCCGCAGGCCCAGGCGCTCGCCGCCGCCGCCCTTCGCCGCCAGCTCATCGGCCTCGGCCGCGAGCGCGCCCGCGACGGCGCCGTTATCGTCGTCGACAACAGGACCGCCGAGGTGCTCGCTTATGTCGGCGGAGTCGGCGGCGCCTCGACCGCCCCCGCGGTCGACAACGCCAATTCGCTTCGCCAGGCCGGATCGACGCTGAAGCCCTTCCTCTACGGCCATGCGATCGAGCGCGGCTTCATCACCGCCGCCTCGATCCTCGACGACAGCCCGGTCCAGCTCGACACCGCTTCCGGCCTCTACGTGCCGAGGGACTATGACCGGAGCTTCAAGGGCCCGGTCAGCGTCCGCACGGCCCTCGCCGGCTCGCTC
The DNA here is from genome assembly GCA_035630855.1 of Allosphingosinicella sp. GTDB lineage: Bacteria > Pseudomonadota > Alphaproteobacteria > Sphingomonadales > Sphingomonadaceae > Allosphingosinicella. The sequence continues at coordinate 1,261 of DASQJV010000485.1, forward strand.
AACGTTCCGGCGGTCCGCGCCCTGCTCCTCGACGGGGTCGAGGAGTTTCGCGACCGGCTCTGGGACCTGGGCTATCGCGGCCTCACCGAAGGCGGCGAATATTATGGCTACAGCCTCGCTCTGGGCTCGGCCGAGGTCACCCTGCTTCAGCAGGCCGCGGCCTATCGGGCGCTGGCCGACGGCGGCCGCTACCGCCCGCTTCGTCTCCGCTCGACCGATCCCGCCGGCGAATCGAAGGCGGTCGCCGGCCCGCAGGCGGCCTGGATCGTCGCCGACATGATGGCCGACGCCAACGCCCGGGCCGTCACCTTCGGGCTGGATTCCGCGCTCCGCCTGCCCTTCTGGGCGGCGGCCAAGACCGGCACCTCGAAGGGGATGCGGGACAATTGGTGCGTCGGCTTCTCGGACCGCTACACGGTCGCCGTCTGGATCGGCAATTCCGAAGGCGATTCGATGAGCCGCGTCTCCGGCACCAGCGGCGCCGCCCCGGTCTGGCGCGAGATGATGCTGGCCCTTCACCGCGACCGGCCCGGCCGCGCCCCGCCGCGCCCGTCCGGGGTCGATTCCCGCCTCATCGCCTTCGCCGACGGCATCGAGCCGCCGCGCCCGGAATATTTCCTGAGTGGAACCGCCCAGTCCCTCGTCGAGAGCGCCCCTCCGGCGGCCCGCCGCCCGCGCATCGCTAATCCGGTCTCCGGCACCGTCTACGCGCTCGATCCGGACATCCCATTGTCGCGGCAGCGGATCCGGCTCGTCGCCACCGGCGCCTCGGCGGGCGAAAGGCTGGTGCTCGACAATCGCGACCTCGGCGCCGCCGCCTCCGGCCCGATGGTCCTCCCCGCCCCCGGCTCCCACCGCCTCGCCCTGGTCGCGGCCGACGGCAAGGTGCTCGACCGGAGCCTGTTCACGGTGCGCTGACCGCCGGTCCTGGTGACCCCAACGGGACTCGAACCCGTGTTTTCGCCGTGAAAGGGCGACGTCCTAGACCGCTAGACGATGGGGCCGCCGGCGGAAGCGCGGCACTTAAGTGGCGCCGCGCTCCGCGTCAACGCGGGCGACCTCAATTCCTCCCCCGGATTTCCGGGGGAGGGGGACCGCACGAAGTGCGGTGGAGGGGTTCTACTGACCCCGAAGAACCCCTCCACCATGCTTCGCATGGTCCCCCTCCCCGCGAAATCGCGGGGAGGATCTAGGGATTCCTCAATCGCACCACGCCGCGTCCTCGAGGTGGAGCTCGGCGGCGATGCGGTCGCCCCATTCGTCCTTCCTGACCCGGCCGGCCACCCACAGCTTCCGGTGCGGAGGCGCCGCGAGCATCGCCTCGCCGAGCGGGCTCGCCGCCATCCGGAAGGCGATGGTCTTGATCCGGCGGCCGTCGTCGCCGGCGACGATGACCCGCAGATGGCCGTTGCCGACCACGTCCGCCTTGATCACCCGCACCGGGCCGGCCGCCACCCTCGGCGCCGGCCAGCCCGCGCCGTAGGGTCCGCCCGCCTCGAGCGCGTCGCACAGGCCCGGGCAGACCCCGCCCGGCGCCAGCACCGCGTCGAGCAGCAGGGCGCGGTCGTCGCGGCTCTTCGCCACGTCGGCGGCGAGCCGTTCGTCGAGGAAGTCGCGAAGCGCCTCGACCTTGCCGCGCTCGACGGTGAGGCCCGCCGCCATGGCGTGGCCGCCGCCGGCGACGAGCAGCCCGACATCCTTCGCCGCCATCACCGCCGCCCCGAGGTCGACCCCGCCGATCGACCGGCCCGAGCCCTTGCCGAGCCCGTCCTCGCCCAAGGCGACGACGATCGCCGGGCGGCCGAACCTTTCCTTGAGCCGGCCGGCGACGATCCCGATCACCCCGGGGTGCCAGGCCTCGCCGGCGGCGAGGATGACCGAGCGGTTGCCCTGGCTCCCGCACAGCGTCTCGGCCGACTCGCAGACGATCGTCTCGATCGTCCGCCGCTCCTCGTTGAGCCGGTCGAGCTCGGCGGCGATCGCTTCGGCCTCGGCCGGGTCCTCGGTGGTCAGCAGGCGGACTCCGAGGTCCGATTTGCCGACCCGGCCGCCGGCGTTGATCCGGGGGCCGAGCGCCCAGCCGAGATCGGTGCAGGTCGGCGCCCGGGCGAGCCGGGCCGCCTCGACCAGAGCGGACAGGCCGGCGTTGCGCCGCTGCGCCATCACCTTGAGGCCCTGGGTCACGAAGGCGCGGTTGAGGCCCCTGAGCTGGGCGACGTCGGCGACGGTCCCGAGCGCCACCAGGTCGAGCAGGTCGATCAGCTTCGGCTCCTCGCGTCCGGCGAAGCGGCCGCGGCCGCGAAGCACCCTCAAAGTCGCCGCTCCGAGCAGGAAGCACATCCCGACCGCGGCGAGATGGCCGTGGGCGGCGGCCTCCGCCGCCTCGTCGAGCCGGTTGGGATTGACCAGGGCGAGCGCCTCGGGAAGCGCGCTCGAGCATTTGTGATGGTCGACGACGATCACGTCGACCCCCGCCTCCCGCGCCATCGCCAGAGCCTCGAAGGCCTGGGCACCGCAATCGACGGTGACGATCAGGCTCGCCCCCTCCCTGGCAAGCTTCACCAGGGCCTCGCCCGACGGCCCGTAGCCCTCCATCAGCCGGTCGGGTATGTAGGCCCGGGGCTCTCGGCCGAGCGAGCGCAGAAGCCTCACCAAAAGCGCCGCCGAGGTCGCTCCGTCGACGTCGTAATCGCCGAATATGGCGACGTCCTCGCCCGCCTCGACCGCGTCGGCGAGCCGCCCGGCGGCCTTGTCCATGTCGCGGAACAGCGACGGATCGGGCATGAAGCCGCGCAGCGTCGGAAGCCGGTGCCGCTCCAGCGCCTCGCGCTCGACCCCGCGCGCCATCAGCAGCTGGTCGACCAGATCGTCGGGCCGGAACGCCTCGTCGAGCCCGTCGCCGGCCGATCCGCGCCAGCGCCAGGGCTGGCCGAGGATCGAGCGGGAGACTCCGCAGACATGGGCCGGGGTGAGCATCGTGCGCCGCACCCTAGACCATTGCGACTCCGCCGTGAATCGCCCTTCTCGCTTCTATCCACATCTGATTTCGCTATCGTCGGGGGATGACAGCGGAAGAAGGGGACCGGGAAGGGCAGGCGCTGGCGGACTCGATCCGCCTCAGCCCGATCGCGACCGTTCTCAGCAACCCGCGCCTTCCCGACAATCCGATCGTCGCCGCCAACGCCGCCTTCTGCGCGCTCACCGGCTATTCCGAGAGCGAGATCGTCGGGCGCAACTGCCGGTTCCTGGCGGGCCCGGAGACGGAGCCGTGGCGAACCGAGCGCATCCGCGAGGCGCTGCGAAGCCTTCGGCCGTCGATCACCGAGCTGCTCAACTACCGCAAGGACGGTTCGCCCTTCCGCAACGCCGTCCTGATCGCGCCTTTGTTCGGAGCCGACGGCGAGGTCGCCTGGTTCCTCGGCTCGCAGGTCGAGGCCGATCCCGGCCCGGGCGCCCCGCTGGCGCTTCGCGAGCAGCGCGCCGCCGGCCTCGCCGCCACCCTCTCGCCCCGCCAGCGCCAGGTCCTGAAGGAGATGGCGGCTGGTCAGCGCAACAAGCAGATCGCCTGGCGCCTCGGCCTGTCGGAGAAGACCGTGAAGATGCACCGGGCGCTTCTGCTCGAGAAGCTCGGCGTCAGGACCACCGCCGACGCGATCAGGATCGCGGTCGAAGCGGGCCTGTAGATCCTCCCCATCGGAGATGGGGAGGGGGACCATGCGAAGCATGGTGGAGGGGTA
>DASQJV010000486.1:0-7699 GCA_035630855.1 Allosphingosinicella sp.
GAACCGGACCGCCTTCAACGAGCAGGTCGAGGCGGTGCTCGACGATCCCGGCTTCCAGCCCGGCGGTCATGCCGTCCTCGTCGTCGACATGCGCCGCTTCAGCCGGGTCAACGAATGCGTCGGCTCGCTCGCCGGCGACGAGTTGCTGATCACCTTCGCCCGCCGGCTCTATTCGGCGCTGCGCTCCGGCGACCTGCTCGCCCGCACCGGCGGCGACGAGTTCGGAATCCTGATGCGGCTCGACCGCGGCCTCGAGGAGGCGCTCCAGGCGGCGGCCCGGATCGAAGCCGTGCTCGCCGCGCCCTTCCGGCTGTCCGAGCTCGAGATCAGGGTCGATTGCGCGCTCGGCTGCGCCCTGCTCAGCGGCAGCGAGGCCCTGGCCGAAGAAGTGCTCCGCAACGCCCAGTTCGCCCTGAAGCGCTCCAAGGTGGAGGGCGCCGTCCAGATCTACGAGCCCAACCAGGCTCGGGCGGCGCGGCGCCGCTTCAGCATCGAGACCGAGCTTCGCCGCTCGATCGAGCAGGGCGGGCTCACCCTCGCCTACCAGCCGCTGATCGACCTTCGCTCCGGCGCCGTCGCCGGCTTCGAGGCGCTTGCGCGCTGGAACCATCCGCAGCGCGGCCCGATCTCGCCGACCGAGTTCATTCCCGTCGCCGAGGAATCGGGGCTGATCGTTCCCCTCGGGCGATGGGCGCTCGAGACGGCGGTCGAGACGCTCGCCCGATGGGACGAGGCCAACGGCGCTCCGCTTCCCGTCTCGGTCAGCGTCAACCTCTCGGCGCTCCAGGTCGCCCGCGACGATATCGCCGGGCTCGTCGCCTCGGTCCTCGCCCGCCACTCGCTTCCCGGGGAAAGGCTGGTCCTCGAGCTCACCGAAAGCGCGATCGTCCAGGATCCGCGGCGCGCGACCGACGTTCTCGCCGGCCTGAAGGCGCTCGGGGCGAGCGTCGCCATGGACGATTTCGGCACCGGCTATACCTCGCTCGCTTACCTCCAGCGGCTGCCGATCGACATGCTCAAGATCGACCGCAGCTTCGTCTCCGGAATGCTCGGCGACTCCGATTCGGTCGCCATCGTCCGGGCCATATTGTCGCTCGCCGGAGCGCTCGGAATGGCGACGACGGCCGAGGGCATCGACTCGCCCGAGCTCGCCCGCGCGCTCGCCGGCATGGGCTGCTCGCACGGCCAGGGCTTCCACTTCGCCCGGCCGCTCGAGCCCGACGCGGCCTTCGCTTACTGGGCTTCGCGAAGGGCCTGATCGACCTGGCGCCGGGCGATCGCCCGCTGCGCCGCGGCTTCCGGCGGGAAGCCGGCTTCCGCCCATTCGCGCTCGATCGCCTGCAGGGTCCGGGCCACCACCGGGCCGGGCACGAGACCCATTGCGATGAGGTCGCCGCCGCCGAAGCGAAGCCGAGGCCGCTGCCAGCCCGCCAGCGCCGCCGCCGGCGCCGGATCGCCGTCGCCGAGCAGGATACGGTCCACCGCTTCCTCGCCGCCGATCGCATAAGCGAGCGCCTGCGCTGCGTTCGGATCGCCGGGACCGCGCCTCGCGGCCGCGGTCAGCCTTTTCGCCGAGCGGTTCGACAGGCGCAGCCGGGCGGAGATCGCCGAGGCGAGGTCGGGATCGGCGGGGATCAGCGCGGCGAGCCGGCGAAGCGCATTCGGAGCGACGTCCGCTTCCCGTTCCCGCCGGACCAGCCTCTCAAGCCGGTCGACCCCCTCCGGGCCGATCTCGGGCAAGACCGGCCTCAGGATGTCGCGCTCGACCATCAGCCGAACGGCGCCGACCGGGTCCGGCAAGGCGAACAGCTTGGTCAGCTCGTCGGCGATCCGTTCCCGCGACAGCGCCATCAGGTCGTTGGCCCGCGCCGCACAGGCGTCGAGCCCCTCGCGGTCGGGCTCGCCGGCCCCGAATCGGGCGAAGAAACGGAAGAAGCGAAGGATCCGCAAATGGTCCTCGGCGATCCGCGTCAGGGGATCGCCGATGAAGCGCACCCGCCGCTCCGCGAGGTCTTCCTCGCCTCCGAAATAGTCGAATATCTCGAGTGTCGCCGGGTCGGCGAGCAAGGCGTTGATGGTGAAGTCGCGGCGCGCCGCATCCTCCCGCCAGTCGCCGGTATAGGCGATGGTCGCGCGGCGGCCGTCGGTCGCGACGTCGCGCCTCAGGGTGGTCACTTCGACCGGCTGGCCTGCCACGACGGCGGTGACGGTGCCGTGGGCGAGGCCGGTCGGGACGGCCTTGATCCGCGCCTTGCGGAGCCGCTCCATCACCTCCTCCGGGGGAAGCCGGGTGGCGAGGTCGACGTCGCTGACTTCGAGACCGAGCAGGGTGTCGCGGACGCAGCCGCCGACGTAGCGGGTGTCGCCGTCGCCGCCGCCGAGGGCGGCGAGCAGGGCCTTCATCCCCTCGCGCCGCTGCCAGGCCGCCCTCGGCATTTTCATCGCACCAGCTCCAGCCGTCGCGACAAGTTGACGATCATCGCCGCCGTCGCGCCCCAGATCCGCCGGCCCTCCCATTCGATCTCGTAATAGCTGCGCTCGCGGCCCTGCCACTGGACGGTGCGGACGATTTGGCGGCGGGGGTCGAGCAGATAGTCGAGCGGCGCCTCGAACATCGCCGCCACCTCGCCCGGCTGGGGCTTGAGGTCGAGGCCGGGCGGGACGACCCCGACGATCGGAGTGACCTCGAAGCCGGTGACGGTGCGGTAGAGGTCGGCGGCCCCGACCAATTCGACCCGGTCGCGGGGGAGGGCGATCTCCTCCTCGGCCTCGCGGAGGGCGGCGGCGACCGGGCCGTCGTCTTCCGGATCGATCCGGCCGCCGGGGAAGCTGATCTGGCCGGGATGCTTGCGCATCGTCCTGGGCCGCTCGGTCAGGATCACCGTCGGCGAGGCGCGGTCGACCACCGCCACCAGCACCGCCGCCGGGGTGAGGTCGCCGTCGGCCCCCTCGAGGACGTCGCCTTCGAGGAGGATCGGCCGGCGCCTGTGCCCGCGCTCGAGCGCGTCGCGGAGCCGCTCGGCGAGGCCGGTCACGCCGCGTCCATCGGGAAGAAGGCGCCCTCGCTCCACAGGCCAAGCGGGTCGCCGCCGGCGAGGGCGAGCTCGGCCAGCTCGTAATAGACCGGGCGGGCGACGAGCGCGTCGAGCCCGCCGCGGACCCGGAGATAGGGGTGCGGCCCGCCGTCGCCCGACTCGAAGCGAAGCGGGTGGCCGGGGCCGGCGATGACGATTTCGCCGGTGTTGAGCCGGAAGGCGAGCGAGGCCGCCTCGCCTTGCCCCTCCGCCTTGAGCTCGACGGCGACGAACGGCGCGTCCTCGACCTCGATGTCGAGCTTCTCGACCGGAGTGACGAGGACGAATCGGCCGTCCGCCTCACGGCGCAGGATGGTCGAGAACAGGCGGACCATCGCCTGCCGGCCGATCGGGCTGCCCTGGTGGAACCAGGTGCCGTCGCGGGCGATGCGCATCTCGCTGTCGCCGCAATGGGACGGATCCCATTTCTCGACCGGCGGCAGCTTCTTCTCCTCGGCGAGACGAGCGATCTCGGCCAGCGAGAGGCCGGCAAGGTCGTCGGGAGGCGGAGGCATCGGCATGAGCGCCGACTCTGGCGGCGCGGGAGCGCGGGAGCAAGCCTTGCCGAATTTCCAATTCCTCCCCGAGCTTGCTCGGGGAGGGGGACCGCGCGAAGCGCGGTGGAGGGGAAATCCCGAACCCCGCATTGCCCCTCCACCACGACGCTTCGCGCCGCGGTCCCCCTCCCCGAGACAAGCTCGGGGAGGAATGTATTGAGTAGCTACCCCGGTCCATCCTATCCCGCCGCCATGGCCAGCGAGTTCGAAGGGGCGCGGACGGCGATCGTTACCGGGGGGGGGCGGCGGATCGGCGCCGCTTTGTGCCGGGCGCTGGCCGAGGACGGGTGGCATCTGCTCATCCATTGCCGCCGATCCATGGAGGAAGCCGAAGCGCTGGCGCGGGAGCTGGGCGACGCCGCGGTGGTCGGCGCCGATCTCGCCGCGCCCGACGCCGCGGCGCGGGTGATGGCGGCGCTGGACGGGCTTCCGCCGGCGCGGCTGCTGGTCAACAACGCCTCGCTCTTCGCTTATGACGGAGCCGACGACTTCACCGTCGAAAGCTGGGAGGCGCATCTCGCCACCAACCTGCGCGCTCCGGCGCTGCTTTCGCAGGCCTTCGCGGCCCGGGTGCGGGGCGGCGGGCTGATCGTCAATCTGCTCGACTCCAAGCTCGCATCGCCCAATTCGGATTTCTTCAGCTACACCGTCTCGAAGTTCGGCCTTGCCGGCCTCACCGAGCTTTGCGCCCGGGCCTGGGCGGGGCGCGGCATCCGGGTCTGCGGGATCGCGCCCTCGGTCACTCTGGTGTCGGGCGCCCAGAAGAATTTCGAGTCGGTCCACGCCCTCAACCCGCTCGGGCGCGGGGTGCGGGTGGAGGATATCGTCGCGGCCCTGCGCTTCATCATTGCCACGCCGACCTTCACCGGGCAGACGCTCACCCTCGACGGCGGCCAGCGCTTCCTCGGCCTGCCCCGCGACGTGCAATTCCTGGAGCCCGGCGATGAATGAGCATGCGAAGCTCGAAGGGCTCGTGCCCGCCCGGCTGGCGCCGAAGAGCCGCAAGATCGTGCTCGACGATTATTGCGTCGTCGCCGACATCGGCTTCCACGACTTCGAGGTGGGAGCGCCGCAGCGGCTCCTGGTCACGGACGAGGTCTGGGTCGACGAGTCCAGCTTCCCGACCGACGACCGGCCGGGCGGCGCCTGGGATTACGATTTCCTGCGCACCGAGATCGGCGCCCTGCTCGAAGGCCGCCGCTTCAACCTTCAGGAGACGGTGGCCCGCGAGATATACGACCTCGTCGCGGCGCGCCGGGGGGTCACCGGCCTCAGGGTGGCGACGCGGAAGCCGGACATCTATCCCGACTGCGCCGGCGTGGGCGTGGAAATCACTTCATACTGAGCCGTCATCCCGGCGAAGGCCGGGGTCCATGAACACCGAGGGCTTCGGTTTCCACAGCCAGTGTTCATGGATCCCGGATCAAGTCCGGGATGACGCTATCTCCGGCTCCTGACGCACGGCCCCAGCCGCTCGAGCACGAGGCGGTAGTCCGCTTCGATCGCCGCCCTGTTCTCGCCGGCGTCGACCAGGCTCTGCCTCGGCAGGGCGCGCGGCAGGCCGCAGGCGAGGCGGTACCAGAGCAGTGTGCCCGGCGCCGGGGGCTCGGCCGCTTCGTCGACGATCTCGCTCAGCGCCACCGCCCATTGCGGGGTCTGGCCGGGCCGGCGGAGGACGGTCAGCGACACCGGCGCGCCTTCGGCGGTCTGGAGGAAGAGCTGGGTCTCGCTCTCGCCGCGTATCGCCCCCGGCACGTGGAAGGCTCGGCCGATCCCGGCGATTCGCGGCGGCGGCGAGGCCGAGCTCGCCTCGCGGACGATCGAGCGCAGGGTCGCCGCGCGTTCGGGAGTGAAGGGGATCTGGGCGTCCGGGGCGACCAGCCGGAGCTCGCCGGGGCGTCCCTGCACGGGCGCGGCGAGGAGCAGGAACTCGCCGCCCTTGCGGAGCCTGGAGGCCTTGCCCTTCGAGTCGAGCGGAAGGTCGACGAGGTAGCTCAGCCGCGCCGGAAGCGACTGCGGCGAGCGGATCAGCGAGACCAGCTCGGCCTCGACGTAGAAGCGCGCCAGCCCCGGCTTCAGGTCCGGCGCCCGCTCGGCCTTGACCGCGACGGCGTCGGCGATGCGCACCTGGGCGGCGACCGGAGCGGCGAGCGCGAGGTCGGCGAGATCGGCATAGGTCGGCGCGGCCGCGGCCGGCGCCTGCGATTCGCCCGGAGCCGCGGCGGCGGCGATCAGCGCCGCCGCGAGCGCCCCTCTATAAAAATTCAGAGTGCCTGCCACCGTTCCGCCTCCGTAAGTTAACCCCCGTTTCCCATATGCTTAGCGGGATGAACGGCGGATTTCGGCGGTTTTAGGCGCATATGCCTTGCAAGCACAGGAGGATTGCGTCCTCCTTAGTCACACGATAGAGGACACCGCTTCGGCCCATGATATGTTGATACATCGCATATCGGATGGAGCCGTTGGGGATCAGCCGCGTTGTGGTGGCGAGCAGGTTCCCTGCGAGAGATGAAGAGAGGGAGTGTGGCTGATTAATGGCATATGCTGACAACAGGATGAGCCGGAGCCGCATGACGGCGATCTTCATCGTCGCCCTGCTCCACGCTCTTCTCGGCTACGCGCTCATCACCGGCCTGGCCTATAACGTGGTCAAGAAGGTGGCGGCTGACCTCAAGACGTTCAACGTGGAGGAGGAGCCGCCGCCCCCCGAGGAGAAGCCGCCGCCCCCGCCGCCGGACCAGCCGCAGACTCCGCCGCCGGTGGTGACTCCGCCGCCGATCGTCCGGACCAACACGCCGCCGCCGCCGGTCTTCTCGGTGCCGACCGCGCCTCCGTTCGTGCCGACTCCGACCGCCACTCCGGCGCCTCCGGCGCCGCCGGCGCCTCCGCCTCCGCCGCCTCCGCCCAAGAAGGTGACTCCGGCCCGGGCGAAGGCGAACCTCGCGTCGCTCTTCTCGGACGAGGACTATCCGGCTTCGGCGGTCCGTTCCGGCGAATCGGGCGCGACCGGCTTCCGGCTCGAGGTCGGCTCCAACGGCCGGGTCACCAACTGCACGGTGACCTCGTCGAGCGGCTCGTCCGCGCTCGATTCGACGACCTGCCGGCTGCTGAGATCGCGTGCCCGGTTCACCCCGGCGACCGACAGCAGCGGATCGGCGACGAGCGACTCGGTCAGCGGCCGGATCGTCTGGCGTCTCCCGGCCGACTGACGATGGACCGACCGACAATCACGCTTTGCAATATTTACCTGAGAGGAAAGTAGAGACCATGGCCACCCCAGCACCCGGCGCAGCCCCCGGCGGCGAAAATCCCTATGGCCTCATGGCCGCACTCGAGCAGGGCGGAGCGATCGCCTGGGCAACCTTCATCATCCTCGTGATCATGTCGGCGGGTTCCTGGTACGTGCTCTTCGTCAAGCTCTTCGAGCAGCAGAAGATCATCAACCAGGGCCGCCGCGCCCGGAGCAGCTTCTGGCAATCGGCCAACCTGCGCGAAGGCGCCTCGAAGCTGGAGAAGAACAGCGCCTATCGCCAGATCGTCGACGACGGCATCCTCGCGCTCGAGCAGCACGACAAGCTGACCGATCCGATCGACCAGCACGACTGGATGCTCAACTCGCTGGCGCGCAGCCAGGGCGCGATCACCTCGCGCCTGTCGAGCGGCCTCGCCTTCCTCGCCACCGTCGGCTCGACCGCGCCGTTCGTCGGCCTGTTCGGAACCGTCGTCGGCATCTACCGCGCCCTCGTGAAGATCGGCGCGGCGGGACAGGCGTCGATCGACACCGTCGCCGGCCCGGTCGGCGAGGCCCTGATCATGACCGCGCTCGGCCTGGTCGTGGCGGTTCCGGCCGTGCTCGCCTACAACTGGCTGATCCGCCGCAACAAGGCGATCGTCGAGGAGCTCGCCCGCTTCTCGAACGAGCTCCACGGCTACATGATGTCGGGCGGAGCGGTCCGTCCGGTCGTCGTCGGCCGGGCCGGCGGCGCGGCCGCCGCCAGCGCGGCGAAAGGTCCGGGCGCGGCCTCGCCGGGCGGGACCACCGCCACCGGCAGCGCGATCGGCGCCAAC
>DASQJV010000487.1:0-2815 GCA_035630855.1 Allosphingosinicella sp.
GCAAGGCGGTGTTCAAGGTCGGCCGCGACGGCGCCAACCTCGCTTCGCTGATCGAAATGTTCAACACCGCCTATCGCGAGCCCCACGTCGTCCAGGCCTTCGTCCCCGAGATTGCCGAGGGCGACAAGAGGATCGTCCTCGTCGACGGCGAGGTCGCCGGGGCGATCAACCGCATCCCCGGCGCCGGCGAGATCCGCTCCAACCTCGCCGTCGGCGGCTCGGCGGCGAAGACCGAGCTCACCGAGACCGAGCTCGAGATCTGCGCGGCGCTGGCGCCCGAGCTCAAGGCGCGCGGCCTGCTCTTCGTCGGGATCGACGTGATCGGCGGCAAGTGGCTGACCGAGATCAACGTCACCTCGCCGACCGGGATCGTCGCCATCGACCGATATAACGGCACCGACACTCCGGGCATGATCTGGGACGCGATCGAAGCGAAGCTTTCCTGAGCATGGGCGACTGGACGACCCAGCTCATCGAGCAGACCGGCTATGTCGGGATCTTCCTGCTCATGTTCCTCGAGACCATCTTCCCGCCGATCCCGTCGGAGGTGATCATGCCGCTCGCGGGGGTGCAGGCGGCTCAGGGCCAGCTTTCGCTGTGGGCGGTGATCGCCAGCGGCACCGCCGGAGCGATGCTCGGCAACCTCTTCTGGTACGCTCTGGCGCGGGTGATCGGCCTGGCGCGCTTCAAGCCCTTCATCCTCCGCTACGGCCGCTGGCTGACCCTCGACTGGGACGACGTCGAGAAATCCCAGCATCTGTTCGGCAGGTTCGGCGCGATCATCGTCTCGGGCGGCCGGGTGCTTCCGACGATCCGATCGGTCATCTCCATCCCCGCCGGCCTGCTCAACATGCGGCTGAAGAGCTTCCTGATCTGGTCGACCCTGGGCACCGCGATCTGGACCGCGGCCCTGGCCAGCGCCGGCTGGGGCCTCGGCAAGGCCTTCCACGACATCGAGAAGGTGCTCGGACCGCTGTCGACGGCGATCATCGTTCTGATCGTGGTCGCCTACGTCTGGCGCCAGCTGACCTGGCGGAAAAGGCATCCCTGACTTGCCTCCCCATGCGGAACGCATGGGGAGGGGGACCACACGAAGTGTGGTGGAGGGTAGAAGGAACTGAGCGCCGAGGATCGGGTGCACAACGGCAAAGGCCTGCGCCTTCTACCCCTCCACCAGGCTTCGCCTGGTCCCCCTCCCCATCTTCGATGGGGAGGCAAGTCAGGCCCGCGGGTGGGCGTTTCGGTAGACGTCGAGCAGGTGGGCGGCGTCGACGGCGGTGTAGATCTGGGTCGAGGAGAGGCTGGCGTGGCCGAGCAGCTCCTGGAGCGAGCGCAGGTCGGCGCCGCGGCCGAGCAGATGGGTGGCGAAGCTGTGGCGAAGGGCGTGGGGCGTGGTCCGGTCGGAGAGGCCGAGGCGGGCCCGGGCGCGGCGGACGACGCGGCGGATCATCTCGCCGTTGAGGGGACCGCCGCGGGCGCCCCGGAACAGGGGCTCGTCGCGCTCCGGCGGAAAGGGGCAGAGCGAGAGATAGCGCTCGATCGCGACACGCACCGGAGCGAGCAGGGGCACGATCCGGGTCTTGGACCGCTTGCCGGTGACGCTCAGCGCCTCGCCGAGCGGAAGCGCCGAGCCGGTCAGGCCGAGCGCTTCGGCGACCCGAAGCCCGGAGCCGTAGAGGAGGAGAAGGACGGCCTCGTCGCGCGCCCCGATCCATTCGGCGCTCGAATCCTCGCCGACCTCCTCGGCGAGGGCGACGACGTCGTCCGGAGCGACGGGGCGGGGAACGCTGCGCGGCCTTTTCGGGCCCTTGAGTCGGGGCAGAGCCTGCTCCCCTCCCCGCTCGGCGGCGGCGAAGGCGAGGAAGGAGCGAACCGCGGAGAGCTCGCGCGCCGCCGAGCTGTTGCCGAGCCCCTGGCCGCGGCGGTGGGCGAGGAAGGCGCGCAGGTCCTTGGCCTCGAGGGCGGCGAGCGCGGGCCCGTCGACCGGCCCGCCGAGATGGCCGGCGAGGAAGCCGATCAGCCGATGGGCCGTCGCGACATAGGCGCGGACGGTGTGGTGGGATCGGCGGCGGTCGCGGGCGAGATGCTTCTGCCAGCGCTCGGCGGTGGCGGAGGCGGGGTGTCCGCTCAGGGGATCAGCCACCGGCCCATCGAGCGGGTGAGGACTCGGCCGAGGAACATCAGAAGCTCGGAGCCGTGGCGGGTCTCGAAGCCCTGCGCCTCGCGCTGGCCCAGAGCGAGCAGCCCGCTCGGCAAGGGCGGGTCGCTGTCGAGGCGGACCAGGGCCTCGGCCCGGATCAGCTCGCAGGCCGGGCCGAACAGGGGATGGCCGCGGCCGACCCCGCGAAGGACGACCCCGTCGAGGCCCTCGAGCGAGCGCCGGATCACCCGGGCGTCGACGAACTGGAGGCCCGAGGCGTCGGCGCGGACGCCCTTGTCGCCGGCGCAGAGCGCCACCGCGACCGCGTCGAGGCCGAGGATCTGGGGCCATTCCTGGGTGACGATGTGGATGAGATGGTCGAAGCCCTCGGCCTCGATCGCCGCCAGCACCGCCTCGTGGATCGAGGCGACCGCGCCCGAATGGCCGCGGGCGAAGGCGATGAGGTCCTGATTGGCCTCCTCCGCCGCGGCGACCCGGGCGCGGAGCTTGGCCACCGCCCGGTCCTCGAAGTTGATCACCTTTCCCATCGCCGGCGAGGCTAACCCGAACAAGGTTAAGAAGCGATGGCCAGTTTTTGCCTGGAAAAAATATTCCTGTTTTGTTCTTGCATTGTAGGATTTTCCCTATTATATCGAGTCGTGGGCGAGTCGGCCC